>CAZGNQ010000074.1:0-5517 GCA_964527285.1 uncultured Hyphomicrobiales bacterium
CGCGGCCAGATCATCGCGCCGCTTGCGCCCTGGGAGGAGCGCACGGTGGGCGAGGCCCAGATCGCGTCTGAGGTGAACAAAGCGCTGGCGGATATTCCGGGCGCGCGGGCGCGGGTCTCCCGCGGCAACAGTCTTGGCCTGCGCGGCGGGGGCAGCGGTATCCATTTTGCTGTGACAGGGCCTGATTACTTCGCCAACGCGCAGGCCGCCAATGCGCTGGTCGCCCGCCTGGAAGAAACCGTCACAGCCGCTGAAAGCTTCCGCGTGGAGTTCCGCGCCACACAGCCCCAGCTCTCGCTGCAGATCGATCGCCGCAGGGCAGCCGATCTGGGGGTGCCGTTATCCTCCCTGGCCGACACCGTGCGCGCACTGATCGACAAGGACGAAGTGGCCGAGATCACCCGCAACGATGAACGCATCCCCATCATTCTCACCGCACGCACCGGCTCGGTCACGGCTCCGGGTGACGTGGCCAACCTTTTCATCCCCGCACGCGACGGTCGCCTGGTGCCTCTGTCGCAGCTCATCTCCATCACCGAGACGGCCGTGCCCGGCGAGCTTGATCGCCATGGTCAGCGCCGTGCCGTCGATGTCTATGCCGACACAGCGGATGGAGCGTCGCTGCGTGAGGCGGTTGAGGCGATCCGTGGGGTTGCCAACGACACGCTGCCGCCGGGCATGGGTATTCTCTTCCTGGGCGAGGCGGGTGAACTTGGCAAAACCTCCTATGGAGTTGCCATCACCTATGCGCTCGCCCTCTTGATCGTGTTTCTCGTTCTGGTGGCGCAGTTTGAGAGTTTGACGAGTGCGACGGTGGTGATCCTCACGGTGCCCTTCGGGTTGTGTGCTGCCGTGTTTGCGTTGGCCGCCACCGGCACATCGATCAACATCTACAGCCAGATCGGCGTTCTCATGCTGATCGGCATCATGGCGAAGAACGCAATCCTGATGGTGGAGTTTGCCGATCAGTTGCGCGAGCGCGGCCACAGCGTGGCGGAGGCGGCGCACGAGGCGTCGCGCGTGCGCCTGCGCCCGATCACCATGACGATGCTGTCCACCGTGCTGGCGGGTCTGCCGCTCATTCTGGGGGAGGGGCCCGGCTCGGAAGCGCGGGCGGCCATCGGCTGGGTGGTGTTCGGGGGTCTCGGCCTGGCGGGGCTGTTCACACTCTATCTGACGCCCGCGCTCTACGTGCTGATCGCACCGTTATCACAGCCGCGCAGTGCGGCCGGGGAGGCGGTGCGTGACGAGCTTGCGCGGGCCGAGAACGTTCTGGCGCGGGATTGATCGGCCCAGGTAATACTTGATTCCAAGATGCCCCCTGGATCGGGTGAATTTCAGCTCTCATCGCCCAGTTTTTTGGCCTGCTCGCGCAGAACAAACTTCTGGATCTTTCCGGTCGATGTCTTTGGCAATGTCGAGAACACAACCCGGCCCGGGATCTTGTACGGCGCGAGGTGCTGACGGCACCACGTGCGCAGTTCCTCCCCATCCAGTTGCTGGCCCTCCACGGTTTCGATGAAGGCGCACGGCGTTTCGCCCCATTTCTCATGCGGCATGGCCACCACCGCTGCCATCGACACTGCCGGATGGCGATAGAGCGCATCCTCGACCTCGATGGAGGAGATATTCTCCCCTCCCGATATGATGATGTCCTTGGAGCGATCCTTCAGCTGGATGTAGCCGTCCGGATGCACGACGCCCAGATCGCCGGAGTGGAACCAGCCGCCGGCAAAGGCTTCGCGGGTTGTCTTCGGGTTGCGGAAATAGCCCTTCATGACGACGTTCCCCCGGAACATCACCTCCCCCAGCGTAGCGCCATCGCGCGGCACGGGCTCCATCGTCTCGGGGTTGAGCACATCGAGTTGCTCAAGCGGCAAATAGCGCACGCCCTGCCGTGACTTGAGCGCCGCCTGCTCGTCTGGGGGCAGATCGGACCAAGCCTCGTGCCAGTCGTTGACCACCGCCGGACCGTAGGTCTCCGTCAACCCGTAGAGATGCGTGACCTCAAACCCCGCATCCTTCATGGCCGCCAGCACTGTCTCCGGCGGGGGCGCTGCGGCGGTGAAAAATTGCACCGTCCGGGCCAGATCGCGTCTCACGCCCTGCGGCGCATTGATGATGAGCGACATGACGATTGGCGCGCCGCACAGGTGCGTCACGCCTTCCTCGGCGATGGCATTCCAGATCGGCTCTGCCCGGACATAGCGCAGGCAAACGTGCGTCCCGGCGATGGCCGACAGCGTCCAGGGGAAGCACCAGCCGTTGCAGTGGAACATCGGCAGCGTCCAGAGGTAGGTCGCGCGCTTCTGCATGGACGTGGTCAGCGCATTGCCCTGGGCCAGCAGATAGGCGCCGCGATGGTGGTAGACGACGCCCTTGGGATCGCCGGTCGTGCCCGACGTATAATTGATGGAAATGGCGTCCCACTCGTCTTCAGGCATCAACCAGGCAAACTCGGGATCGCCGGCTGAAACGAAGGCCTCGTAATCGATGGCGTCCGTTTCAATGCGCGCGCCGTCATACTCCGGATCGTCGTACTGGATGACGAGCGGTTCCACTGTCGCCAGGGCAAGGGCGTCGCGAAGCAGGGCCATGAATTCCCTGTCGACGATCACAACCTTCGACATGGCGTGGTCAAGCTGGAAGGCGATGATCGCGGCATCAAGGCGGGTGTTGATGGAGTGCAGGACGCCCCGGCACATCGGCACACCGTAATGGCATTCGAGCATGGCCGGCGTGTTGGACAGCAGCGCTGAGACCGTATCGCCGCGTCCGATGCCGCGGCTGGTCAGCGCTGAGGCCAGCGCCCGTGAGCGTGCGTAGAACTGCGCATAGCTGCGCCGCAACGGCCCGTGGACAACGGCCGTGTGGTCCGGGAAGACGCTGGCCGCGCGTTCCAGGAAGGTGATCGGCGTGAGCGGCTGGAAGTTCGCCGGGTTGCGGTCGAGGTCTATGTCGTAGGGATTGGGGCTCGGCGTCGTTGCCATGTCAGTGGTCATAATGGTCCTGCGTGCCTGTCGCTGCTGCGGCTGAGGGTCCACGCGAGCGCGCCGCCAGCGGGGCGCGATGGCGGGGCCGTGCGGCTCTGTCTGTGGCGTGCATGATGGGAGATTTTCCGCACCGCGTGCAACGGTGATCTCCGGCGTGGTGCCGCACGGTGACTACCCGATCTCAGGTCCAGTGCTGAGATTTGCGTGCGCCAACACCGCCTGGCCAGCGCACCAGTTGCGCCGTGGGGCGCGCGGGCGTGGGCGCGGATGTCTTCATCGCAGAAGGTGGGTCGCGGACGCCATCGTCAAGGAGGCTGCGTCGCGGATGCTGGGTCGCAGGATTGGGGGCGCCGGCTCAAGGCCAGGCCCGACGCTAGTTTAGCGCATCTGACGGTTGGTCCCCCACCGCCGCCAGTCTCGAAACCAAACGTCAGAACCGGAACATTAGGCCGCCGCGCGGTCCCAGCTCAGCGGGCTCGTCTTGCGGTAGAGCCAAGGGTACTGGCGTGTCATTTGGTTGGTGCGCGTGATGCGATAGCCAAGCCAGGCGATGCCGAGCAGGATCAGAAGATCCACCGTGAAATAATGGGCTGAAAGCAGCGTGCCTTCATTGGGACCGTCAACGAACAGGCCCCAATGGAAAAAGCGCACCACCGCGGCCAGCAGAAATGCGCCGAGGGCGGCCTTCCAGAACGGCTGCCATCCGCTCGCCTGCGCGCGCCCCGTCATGTAGGCAGCACCGCCACCGAGCACCACGGTGAGAAAAAAGAAGATCAGGAAGTTCGTTTCCCAAATAAGTCCCATGCGTTTGGTCGGGTCCTGTCGTGAGCGCTGCGGGCGCGGGCGTGCGAGTTGGTCACACCAGCCCCATAATTCCTAGCCGCCGGGTGGGTCGGCGTCCAGCGCGTTGGTTGGAGCGCCGCCGGATCGCCAGCGTGGCGCGTCGCACAAGTCGCACCACGGACGTGAGCGCTACACGAGGCACGCAGCCTACTGCTCACCTAATCGGCCGCCGCGAGAACCGGTCGGTTGCGGTTCGTCACAATGCCCAGCGCAAAGGCGCCACACCCGATGACGAGGACGCCGGCCGAAAGCACGAGCAGATTGGAATACTTATGCTCCAGGCCGGTCAGCGTCGGCATGATCTGCGTATGACCGGACGTGTCGGTGAAATAGATCGCCGCTGCCGCCATGGCCGCCGCGAAGGCCACCAGGAAGCTCCATACCGGCACATCTGTGCGCCCGCCCCACAGCGAAAAGAAGATCACGGGCGCCAGGAACATCGAAGCCGTCCCGGACACGGCAACCGCGCTGAACAGGTCCTTCGATCCCAGGAAAACCATCACAAGGCCACCGGCCAGAAACAGCGCCATGGCGATGCGGCCGTTGGCCACCGTGGGGCGGGCGATGCGCATGTCATGCACGGTCAGTTTGGCCGCGCTGGAAAAGGTGGAATCAAGCGTCGACATGCACGAGATGACCAGCGCGGCGTTGAACGCCAGCATCGGCCAGTCGCCCAGAAGCCGCGGCAACGTCTGCGCGAGATCCTCCCCGGCGTCCTTGTTGAGCCCTGCCCACACGCCGATCAGCCCAAAGGCCAGGATGCAGGCAAACGAGATGGCGGCCGCATAGTAGAAGCTGGACATCGTCGTCTTGCGGTCCGCGATGAAGCCGCGATCCATCATCACCGGGTCATGGAGCGGGTAGCTCCAGACCTGCAGCAGGGCGACGGCGAGCAGGACCCAGCCGGGATTGGTTGCATCCGGCGTTGACGCCAGAACGGCCGCTGGCTCGAGGCCGCCTTGCGCGGCGACGACTGCAAGCAGCAACCCCAGCACGACGAGAAACAGCGACATCTGCACCACGTCCGTGCGCACGGAGGCGTTCAACCCACCGAGCAGCGCGTACGCGAGAGTGACGGTGCCGACGAGCACAATCGAGGTGACGTAAGCCAGTGAGCCGTCTGCCCCGAAAATGATGCCGATCACCAACAGGTTTGCAAAGACTTCCGACAGCAGGCGCACGCCGACGACGAAGTTATAGCTGCTCGTGCCGGCAATCCCGAAGCGATCGGCCATGAACGCCTGCACGCTGGAGAAACCGTGGTGAAAGCGCAGGCTTGAGATGATCGCAGCACCGGTGAGGAACGAAAAGTAGTAGGCCGCGTAGGCAAGAGCCCCGCCGATGCCGTAGAAATAGCCCAGGATGGCCGCGTTCATGATGGAGCGCGCGAAAATCCACGTGGTCACCTGCGAGAAGGTCAACGCCCACACGCTCGGCGCACCACCGCGCGCATCTTGGCCCAGATAGAATGACCCGACGGTGTCTGCACGCGGGCTGAGCGCGAGGCTCAACGCTGCCACCACGGCCGTTATGACCGTGAGTGCGAGAACAGAGTCGGGCATGTGGCAGCTCCTGTTGCGTGGTCGGCCACGCTATCCTGGCGCTTTCGGCGACGCCAAGGCATCGCCATGCGACTGACCGAAACGTGATGCCGTGCGAGCACATGGCATACGCCGCAGAT
>CAZGNQ010000074.1:5617-13604 GCA_964527285.1 uncultured Hyphomicrobiales bacterium
GTGACGGCCCCCGGCTTGGCTCACGCTGGCCCGTGCACGCGCCTGCCGCTATCGGACGTCGCGTTCGGCAAGGCCGGCGCCACGCAAATGGCCCGCCAGAAACTGGCCGAATATGCCAACCAGATCGGGCGCCAGCGCGGCTGGGACGTGTCGCGCGGTTTCACCAAGAGCAATGAGACAGTCTCCTGCGAGGTCTATCTCGATTTCGGCTTCGCGACTGAGTACCGCTGCCTCGTTACGGCGACCTTCTGCCTGAAGTGAGGACGGCGCTGGCCGCACCGCAGAGGCATCGAGAGGTCAGACCCATCGAGAGGCCCATGGCGACATCACTGATTGTGCGTCTGCTGGCGCATGTGGACCATGGGGCAGGGCTTAGCGCGGTCATGACGGAGCGACTTGCTGCGGCCGCGGGCGCACTCGGCGGCGATCCCGATGCCGTCGCCGCACGCCGGCCGGGAACAGTGCTTGCCTTGCGCATTGAGCAGTCCGACGGTCGGGATGCCGCACAGCTTGAGGCGGCTGCTCGATCGGCTCTTGGTGATGCGCCGGTCGATGTGCTCGTCACGCGGGCGGACCTTTTTTCTGCAACGGCCGGTTGGCCTGCGGTCCTGATCGCGGACATGGAGAGCACCATCATAGGGCAGGAGTGCCTGGATGAACTGGCCGATTACGTCGGCAAGCGCGCCGAGGTCGAGGAGATCACGCGAGCAGCAATGCGTGATGAGATCGATTTCGCGGGCGCGATCCGGGCGCGCGTGGCTCTTTTGAAGGGATTGCCGGAAACAACGCTCGATGAGGTTTATCGCGAGCGCGTTCGGCCCAATCCCGGCGCCCGGCAATTCATCTCCGCCCTGAAGGCGCAAGGCACCTACTGTGCCCTCGTTTCCGGCGGTTTTTCATTCTTCACAGCGCGCGTGGCCGCAGACCTCGGCTTCGATGAGGATCGGGCCAACACACTGGAAATCGTTGACGGCCATTTGACCGGCGCGGTTGTGCCGCCGATCCTCGGGCGCGATTCCAAGCGCGCGGCACTTGAGGAGATTTGCGCCTTGCGCGGTGTCGGGCCGCACGCGGCACTTGCGATTGGCGATGGCGCCAACGACAGTGCGATGCTTGAGGCGGTGGCCGAGGCCGACGGTCTGGCGGTGGCCTATCACGCCAAACCGGTGCTCCGTGCGCTCGCCAACTTGCGCATCGACCACGGTGGGCTCGATGCCGTTCTCCATGTCCTGGGGCCGTCGTCCGCGGCCGCGGCGTGAGCCGCGCGGAATTTCGCCCACGGGCCGTTTGCTTACTCCGCGCTCAAGCCTCGCGACTGATAACGGATGGTCCCATCGGGCCGCGCGACCAACAAAAGCGCACTGTCCCCGCCGGATCGCCGGATTTCAACAAGCCTCAACTTTGCCTCGCCGGGCGAATTCACAGCCCGCTGGCCGATCTCGAGAATAAGGTCCCCGGGTTTCAGCGGCGGACCTTCCTCTTGTGTGCCCTCAGGCGCGGCCTGCAGCGCGGCAACGTCCAGCACCACGAGGCCGTTGTCGACGTCATTGGGGATTGCAAAGGCGCGTCGCACGGCCGGCGAGAGCGCGGCGACCTTGAGCCCCAGTGGCTCCAGGATCAGACCGCGCGGCGCATCAATCAACGGCGGGCCTTCGTCTTCGGGATCCGGCGCCTCATCGGGCATTGTGCCGGCACGCATGGACAAGGCCTCCGTCCCATCCTCGGTGGATTGCGCGTCAGGCGCCGGCGCGATGGTCAACTGGTGGTTCCGGCGTTTGCTCCCACGCACAACGTCCAAATCGACGGTCTCGCCGTGGGTGGTTCTGCGCACGCGCTTCATGAAGTCGCGGATGTCCGCGAGGTCGTCTCCGTTCCAGCCCGTGACGATGTCGCCCTGACGCAAGCCGGCCTCGTCGGCCGGGCCACCCGCCTGGACGCCTGCAATGATCGCCCCCGTCTCGCCGCCCAGCCCGCGTGCACGCGCCATCATGGGCGTCAGGCTCTGCACGCGCACACCGATCCACCCGCGGATGAAAACACCCTTGTCGCGCAATTGGTCGATGACGGTGCGCACGGTTGAGACTGGCGTTGCGAACCCGATGCCGACGGAGCGCCCCGTTGGCGAAATGATCGCTGTGTTCACGCCGATGACCTCGCCGCGCAGATTGAACAGTGGCCCGCCGGAATTGCCCTTGTTGATGGAGGCGTCGGTCTGCAGGAACTCCTCAAACGGGCCGTTGTTGATGGCTCTGTTCTTGCCGGACAGTATGCCCACCGTGACCGTGCCGCCGAGACCGAACGGGTTGCCAATCGCGATGACGCAATCGCCGACGCGCGCGCCGCCGTTGGTTTCATCATCCGCGGCGAAGCGCACAGCGGGCAGTGGCACATCGCTGTTCACGCGCAGCAGCGCCAGGTCGGTCTGCCGGTCGATGCCCACCACCTCCGCCACGCGCAGGCGGTCGCCATTGTGAAACTTGACCTCGATGGCCCCTGCTTCGGCGATGACGTGGTTGTTCGTCACGATCAGGCCCGATGGATCGACGACAAAGCCCGAACCAAGCGAGGTCACCCGCTCATCCTGGCTGCCGTCGGGGCCGAAAAAGTCCTCAAAGAACTCGCTGAAGGGGGAGCCCTCCGGCACGCGCGGCAGGGGCACGCCATCGGTCACAGGGGGTGCGAGCGTCGTGGAGACGTTGACGACGGCATCGAAGAGCGGAGCCACGACATCGGCGAGCGTGTCACGGCAGGCCTGAGCGGGCGCACAGGTCGCCGCGATGAGAACCGCCGCAACGCCGGCGCGAAGAATTGACGCTGCCGTGGCGTTCCCTCTGAGACGCGGCTTTGGTTTCGGCGATGTCGTGCCAGCGCAAATGGCCTGCGGCATGTGTGCGATCCTGATTGCGGGACCAAGCGTGATCGCCGGACGGCCCAGTGGCAGGTCCAACGGCTGAGCCCTGCATAGGCCGGATCGCGGTGCGGCGGAAAGGCGATCGGGTGGCGAATTCCGGCAGAAATCGCCGATGCCGCAGGGTCCCTTAGCCCACTGATGGAGCGTTGGCGGGCATTGTGTCGTGAACCAGAAGCTCGTCGCTGTTCTCGGCAGACGCCAAACGGACCGCTGCGTCACCACTGGGTCTGCGGCTTGGCTCAGCATAGCGGGGAACAGCTCGGCCCGGCTCAACTCAGTGCGTGAACAATCCACAGGATCGCCACGCCCACGAGCGCCACCGTAAAGGCACTGGCCCGGATAACTTCGGACGGCATTTCGATCATGTCGCGCAGGAAATCGCGCATGGTGTCGGGCGAAATGGCCCACAACAGGCCTTCGATGATCAGCGCAATGGCCAGTCCCACAACGATATCACGCCCCGTGATGCTGCCGAGAAAGCCGGGATCAATACCGTCCATTGCCGCCGTGCCGTTTGCATTTGCGCTTGGCGTCCATCGGCTTCAGGTGGCGCACCTGGAGCGAAAGATGAACGAAAAAACGCAGAGCGAGAGATTGTCCGGTGTTGTTTGTTGAGCCGGGCAAGATCGCAGGGATTGAGACGTTAACGGCCACCAGTGCCGCCGGTGGCTGAGCGTTTGCGGTGACTGATGGCTTGCGGTGCCAGGGTGGAGGGCAGAGGGCGAAGGGCGCGGGGGCTCACAAAAACATGCCGAAGGCCATTCCCGTCACGGTCGCAAAATAAAGGAGCGTACCAGACGCTCCCTGCCGTCCCTTATCGGCTCACGTCAGTCCGCCGATCGTGTCGGTTTCTTGCCCACGACGAGGCCAGACGCGCGAAGCGCATCTGGCCGGTTCGCCTCAGTTGGCGGCTTGCGGCACAGCACCGTTCACGGGCGCCCCCCGGTTGTTCCCAGGCGATGAGCGCGTTGGGGCCGGTCCGGAACCGCCTGGATCGCCGAAATAGCGGAAGAACGTGCTGTCCGGCGAGATCACGAGGCGCGTATCCCGGCTCAGCCCACGCTCATAAGCCTGCATTGAGCGATAGAAGGCGAAGAAATCGGGGTCCTTACCGAAGGCTTCGGCAAAGATGTTGTTGCGCTCGGCATCGCCCTCACCGCGGATGATCTCCGATTCGCGTGTTGCATTTGCGCGGATGGTCACCGCCTCGCGTTCCGCCTGCGAGCGGATGGCCCGAGCAAGCTCAGCCCCTTCCGCGCGGAACTGAGCCGCCTCACGCTCACGCTCGGCCCGCATGCGGGCGAACACGTCGTTGGAGATCTGCTCCGGCAGGTCGGCACGCTTGATGCGGATGTCGATGAACTGCACGCCAAGCTGCTGTGTCTCAGCCTGCACGCCGGCCAGTATCTGCTCCGTCAACTCCCGACGCTTATCCCGCACGATGTCATCGAGTTCGGACGACGCCAGCACCTCGCGCAGCTCGGCATTCAGGATGTCGGAGAAACGCAGCCGCGCGGTCTGCAGGTTATTGACCGTCTGGAAGAACTTCAGCGGATCGGAAATCCGGTAGCGGGCGAAGGCGTCCACGACGAGACGCTTCTTGCCGAGCACGATCAGCTCTTGCGGGGGTGAATCAAGCTCAAGCACCCGGTCATCGAAGTAGACGACGTCCTGAATGAACGGCGTCTTGAACTTCAGGCCCGGCGTTTCGTGCACCGTCTGCGGGTTACCGAGCTGAAGGACCATCGCCTTCTGCGTCTCATTGACGGTGAACAGTGAATTGTAGGCGATGACGGCGCCTGCGATCAGCAGGACGATGACGACGGAGAATAATGTTTTCATGTTACTGCCCCTGGTTCGCGCGCGACGTGTCGCGGGCGCGGTTCCGGTTGCGGTCGACCTCGTTCAACGGCAGGTACGGCACCACGCCGCTGCCAGCGTTCCCGTCGATGATCACCTTGTCGGTGCTGCCGAACACGCGCTCCATGGTCTCCAGGAAGAGGCGCTGACGCGTCACGTCGGGCGCCTTGCGATACTCCTCGTAGACCTTTGAGAAACGGTCGGCCTCACCGCGGGCTTCTTCGACGATCCTGCTGCGGTAAGCGCGCGCCTCTTCAAGAATGCGCTGAGCCTCACCGCGGGCTTCTGGAAGGATGCGGTTGCGGTCACGCTCAGCCTCGCGCTGGAGACGTTCGCGCACCTGTTTGGCGGCCTCCACGTCGTTAAAGGCCTCGATGACCTGATCGGGCGCGTCCGGACGGCGCAACAGCACCGCATTGAC
This sequence comes from uncultured Hyphomicrobiales bacterium, assembly GCA_964527285.1. Lineage (GTDB taxonomy): Bacteria > Pseudomonadota > Alphaproteobacteria > Rhizobiales > CAZGNQ01 > CAZGNQ01. The sequence goes on from CAZGNQ010000074.1 coordinate 10,810, forward strand.
CGTCACGCCGGCTTTGTAGTCGTCCAGCGTCTGCTGCATCAGCTCGCGCACGGCGGTCGCGTTCGCTTCAAAGTTCTCGGTCAGGACGAAATCCAGTTTGTTCTTGCCGACGACCTCACGCATTGCGCTTTCGGCCACTTCTTTGACCGTCTCCGGCACGTTCTCGACGTTGAAGAGGAAGTCCGCCGCATTCCCGATGCGCCACTGCACGGTGAACTGGACTTTCACGATGTTGCCGTCACCGGTCAGCATCAGCGCTTCTTCGGTCACCTCACGCACATCACCGCCGCGCGAGAAGGCGCTTGCGTTCGAGACCCGCAGGCCGACACCGACGGTGTTCGTGAAGTTCGGTTTGACGACGTAAACCGCTTCCACCGGCGGCGGCAGGCGGAAGTTCAGGCCCGGCGTCATCTGGCGATGGTACTCGCCAAAGCGGGTCACAATGCCCTGCTCGTCCGGGTTGATCCGGATTGTGAACAGGAAGAATGCCACGACCGCGGCGGCGAAGAGCATGATGACGCCAAGGAACATGTTGTTCGGGCCGCCACCGGGCATCGCCTTCTTGAGCCGGTCCTGGCTTTTCTTGAGGATGTCCTCAAGATCGGGCGGCTGCTGGCCTGAGCCACCGCCGCCGCCGGATTTACGGCCACCACCAGAGCCCCCCGGAGACTGACCCCAGGGGCCGCCTCCGCCGCCCTTCCATCCGCCGCCGCCGTTTTGATTGCTCCAAGGCATGCGCTGATCGTCCCTCTATGACGCTGTTCCGGTAATGCCTCCTAAAGCCCACGCGAGGCTCGGAGGATCTTCGGTAGGATATACTTTTGCGGTGGGGGCTTTGGACCCCTTCGCTCATGGGTGGTGTGTTGACGCTGGGGTTCGCCAGCCGCGCTCGCGCGGTCCTACCGCACTGAGCGGGCGTTGCAATGCCACAACTGCTAAGTCGTGAGTGTCGCCTCAACTTCAAGCCGAGCATCGCAGAAATGGCGAAGCGGCCTGACGCAGGGCGCACCGTCGCCGGTTGTTCACGGGGGACTAGGCAAGCCCGGATGACGCCGAGGTCAGGCGCTGGGCTGCCGGGTGGTCGTGCGGGCGAACGTTTCGAGCACCATGGCGTAATCGTCGCCTTGCGAACGGGGAATGGGCTCTCTCGAAACGCAGGTCCAGACCGGCTCCGGAAGGTGCGGAAAAAACGTGTCGCCCGCAATCTCAGCGTCGATGCGCGTCAGGAGGATGCGGTCAGCGGGCGCCATGAAGGCCCGATAGATCTGGGCACCGCCGATCACGCAGATGTCGCGCGGCGCGGCGGGGTCGTCAGCGATTCCGCTGACCGCCACTTTGAGTGCATGGGCCGGCGTCGGCACTGCGATGACATCGCGCGCCTCGATGGTGTCAGGTGACCGGCTGCCCACAATGTTCTTGCGCCCGGGCAGGGCACGCCCGATCGACGCAAACGTTGTCCGGCCCATGATGATCGGTCGGCCCATCGTCTCGGCCTTGAAGCGCGCAAGGTCGCTCGGCTGGCGCCAGGGCAGGGTGCCGTGACGACCAATCACGCCGTTGCGTGAGACGGCCACCACCATGGTGAGCGTCACAGGTGGCGTGAGTGTGCGGTGAACCGGCGTCACGCCCGTTTGGGCTGATCCCTTCACACCGCCACGGGCGCCTTGATCGCCGGATGCGGGTCGTAGTTTTCGAGCACGATGTCCTCAAAGCGAAAGGCAAACAGATCGTCGATCTGCGGATTGAGCCGCACCGTTGGTCCCGGCCGCGGTTGACGTGCCAATTGCTCATCGGCTTGCGCCAGGTGGTTGCGATAAAGATGCGCGTCGCCAAGCGTATGGACGAACTCCCACGCCCTGAGGCCGGTCACTTGCGCCATCATCCTGGTGAGCAGCGCGTAGCCGGCGATGTTGAACGGCACGCCCAGGAAGACGTCGGCCGACCGCTGATACAACTGGCACGACAGCCGACCGGGCGAGTCCGGATCATTGGGATCGGGAGAGACGTGAAACTGGAACAGGCAATGGCACGGCGGCAGGGCCATGGCGTCGATATCGCCCGGGTTCCAGGCCACAACCATATGACGTCGCGAGGTTGGGTTGTCCCTCAGTGATGCCACCACGTTGGCCAACTGATCGATCGTACGTCCATCGGCGGCCTGCCATGAGCGCCATTGCTTGCCGTAAACCGGGCCCAGATCGCCATGCGCGTCGGCCCACTCGTCCCAGATGGTCACGCTGTTTTCTTGCAGGTAAGCGATGTTGGTGTCGCCCGAGAGGAACCACAGCAACTCATGAACCACCGAGCGCCAGTGCACCTTCTTGGTGGTGATGAGCGGGAAGCGCGACGTCAGATCGAAGCGCATCTGATAGCCGAACGTGCTCAGGGTGCCGACGCCGGTGCGGTCGTCGGTCGGCACGCCGTTATGACGCACGTGGGCGAGGAGGTCATGGTAGCTGCACATGGCCATGGCTTAGCCGATTCGTGCGTGTGCACAGGCAGGGCGGTGCGCTGGGCTGCAGCGTTTCGAGGCGCCCGCCATGGCTGATACCCGATCACGTGGACAGGTGGCGGCACCCGGCGGCACTGGCCGGCGCGGTCCGTCGTATCTGTGGGCGCGCATCGTCGATTTCTTCAACTGGCTCCACCATTCATCCGACGTCACCGCGCGTCGCTTTCGCTTCGCAATGCTCATATTCGACATTGCCACGCTCGTTTTCTTCATAGTCACGACCTTCGAGATCGGCGTGGAGCGCCGGATCATCCACGCGATTGCATTGGGCATCTGCGCGATC
>CAZGNQ010000075.1:0-4346 GCA_964527285.1 uncultured Hyphomicrobiales bacterium
TGCCGAGCAGGTGCTCCTCCAGGCCCATCATCAGCGGATGCACCCAGGTGTCGAAAATGACGTTGGCGCCCTCGATCCCCATCTGGGGAGAATAACGCGCCGGATAATCCTGCACGTGGGTGGGCGCTGAGATGACAGCGCAGGGCCGGCCAAGCCGTTTCGCGACGTGGCGCTCCATCTGTGTGCCGAGCACCAGTTCTGGCTCCAGCGCCCCAACGGCATCCTCAACGTCCAGATAGTCGTCCGTGATCAGCGCGGTCAGCCCGAGCTTCTCCGCCGCTGCGCGCACATCGCGTGCCCGCTCGCGCGAGTAGGTGCCAAGGCCAACCACCTCAAAGCCAAGCTCCTCGGTACAGATGCGCGCCGCCGCCAGTGCGTGCGTGCCATCGCCGAAAATGAAGACGCGTTTGCCCGTCAGATAGGTTGCATCGACAGAGCGGGTGTACCACGGCGCGCGGGCGGGCGTGTCGTGCGCAGAGATGCGTGGCAGATGCGGCTCGGGATCAATGCCAGCCAGCGTGGCCACCTCGCGGATGAAATCGCTGGTCGCGCCCATGCCGATGGGCACGGTGCGGGTGTAGGGCTGGCCGCACTGGCGCTCCAACCAGCGTGCCGTTGTCTCCGCGATTTCCGGGTACATCAGGACATTAAAATCTGCCTCTGGAAGGCGCGTGAGATCAGCCGGGGTGGCACCAAGCGGTGCGACAACATTGATCTCCATGCCCATGGCAGCGAGCAGTCGGCTGATCTCTGTGACATCGTCGCGGTGGCGAAAGCCCAAAGCGGTCGGCCCCAGCAGATTGCAGCGTGGCGCGCGCGCCGCTGTGCCCTCGGCCATCACCTGAGCGTCGTTCGGCGCCGCGCCTTCCCGCTCACGCCGCCCGACCATGGCGCGCGTGATCTGATAGAAGGTTTCCGCCGCGCCCCAGTTTTCCTTCTTCTGATAGGACGGCAATTCAAGCGGGACCACCGGGATCGGCAGGGCCAGCGCCTTGGCGAGGCCGCCAGGGTCATCCTGGATCAACTCCGCGGTGCACGACGCACCCACCAGCATGGCCTGGGGAGAAAAACGGTCATAGGCAGAAGCGGCGGCCGACTTGAAGAGCTCTGCCGTATCACCGCCAAGGTCACGGGCCTGAAACGTGGTGTAGGTGACGGGCGGGCGATGATTGCGTCGCTCGATCATGGTGAAGAGCAGATCGGCGTAGGTGTCGCCCTGCGGGGCGTGCAGCACATAGTGCACGCCGTCCATGGCCGTGGCGATGCGCATGGCACCAACATGCGGCGGCCCCTCATATGTCCAAACGGTCAACTGCATGGGGCGACCTCCCCGACCATGGCCCCAGCGGCTCGCGCAGCACTGGACGCTTCGGACGCGTCAGCCGGACCGGCCGCGCCGACGCGCGCGCGCCTGCGCAACGGACGGATGAAAAGTTCTGCAAGGTCGGCTGCCTGCTCAAAGCCGTGGATGGGCGAAAAGACGAGTTCGATCGCCCACTTGGTGGCAAGGCCGCGGGCCTCAAGCGGATTGGCGAGCCCCAGACCGCACACTGTCAGATCGGCCCCCGCCGCAAGCGCGCGGTCAAGCTGACGCTCGACGTCCTGGCCTTCGCTCAGCAGGGTGTCCGCCGGCAGGCGGTCGAGATCGGGCGCAAGCAGACGGCGGTTCAGGTACGGTGTACCGACTTCGCTGAGTGCCATCCCCATCTCGCCATGGAGAAACCGCGCCAACGGCACCTCAAGCTGGCTGTCGGGGAAGAAAAAGATCGAGCGTCCCTCAAGCTGCGGGCGCAACTGTGCCAGTGCACGCTCTGCCCGTGCCCGGGCCGGTGCGATGGCCGAAGTGACAACGTCCGGGTCACACCCCAGGGCGGCGCCGGCGGCCTGGAACCATTCAGCCGTGCCCTGCGCGCCGAGCGGGAAGGGTGCAGGGACATGCACGCCACCACGTCCCGAAAGGGCGCGCGCGGTGTCGGTCAGGAAGGGTTGGGCAAGCAGGAACGGCGTCCCCGGCGCGACGACGGGCAGCTCGCGCGACCGCCGTGGGGGAAGAAAATCAACGCGTTCAATCCCCATGCCCGTGAAGAGCCGGCGGAACTGATCCTCCACCACGTCGGCCAACGCGCCAACGACAACGAGGTCAGAGCCTGTGGCATGCGCCTTGGCACTGTCGGGGCTGGCGTCGAGTGTCGCCGCGGGGCATTCAGGCACCAAAGCGGCAAGACAGGCGTCTTCACCTTGGGTGAACGTCGTCTCGATCCCACTGCCGGAATAGTTTAGGATGCGCACATCCGGCGCGTGGCGCACCGACAGGCGCTCGGCGGCACGGGCCAGATCGAGCTTGATCACCTCCGACGGGCAGGAGCCCACCAGGAACAGCATCTTGATGTCCGGCCGGCGCTCCAGCAGGCGATCGACGACCCGGTCCAATTCCTCATTGGCGTCCGTCAGCCCGGCGAGATCGCGCTCTTCCATGATGGCTGTGGCAAAGCGTGGCTCAGCAAAGATCATGACGCCGGCGGCGGACTGAATGAGGTGCGCGCAGGTGCGCGAGCCAACAACGAGAAAGAATGCGTCCTGCAGCTTGCGGTGCAGCCAGACAATCCCCGTGAGCCCGCAGAACACCTCGTGCTGTCCGCGCTCGCGCAACACCTGACGCTCGGAGGCTGCGGGACGGTCCGTGCAGCCTGACGTTGGCGTTGGTGTGTGGCCGCGCTCGATCAATGTGGTGCGCTTCGCAGCGCTGGCTGGGACGTCTGTCATGACGCGACCTCCACCGCCCGGTGGCGCGAAGGTCTGGCGGCGGATCGGGGTGCGCTGGTGGCCCGCTGTTCGGCTGCCGCGGTTGCATCCGCGTTGCCGACGGTCCGGCGCCCCCCCTCAAGGCGCGCCATGCGCAGCTTCCAGACGAACTGCCCAGCATTGATCACATATGCCGCATAAGCCGCCAGCGCGATGGTCATCTGCGCAGCGGGCGTCCCCCAGTCGGCAAAAACCGCCGCGAGATAGGCGGTGTGGAGGGCGAGGACGAGCATGGAAAACACGTCCTCCCAATAAAACGCCGGCGCAAAGAGATAGCGCCCGAAGACCTCCTTCTCCCAGATCGCGCCGGTGACCATGATGAGGTAGAGCACGGCCGTCTTTGCAACGACCGATACGGTTGCCGTCCAGTAGCCTTCGCCGGTCGCCAGGAAGCGCACAACCAGCGCCAGCGAGACCAGAAAAATGACGAACTGCGCCGGCGCCAGGATCGCCTGCACTGTGGTCCAGACCGTGGCGTCGCGGCGTGCGCGCTGTTCGGGGGTGTAAAGCATCCGTGGCACGGGGCCCTCGCCTCCGCCTCCCGTTGATGATCCGCGGACCGTCCAGACGCAAGCAGGCGCCGGACAACCGATCGCGCCGTTGTGACCGGATCGCGCGTCGGGCGGCGATCGGCAGGCGGCGTCGACCTGACATGACGCCGAACGCTAGCGACCTCCATTGCGTTATGTCAATTCAGCTTTACGTCCTTTTGTCTTGACGTATTTTGCGCTATCGCGCCATTTTGCCGCGCCAATCTGATGAGCAGGCCGCATTCCCGGTGGCGTGCGGCGTTCGCGTGGCTCACTGCCATGACGTCCTGAACGGTTGAATTGAGCTGGATCATGTCAGGCGAAATGAAGGTCCGCGTTATTGAGGGCGCACGGGGCTGCAGTACCCCGGCGCCAGAATGCGGCACGCCGGCCAGTTCGGCACCGATGACGCGTGGCGCAAAGCAAGTGCGTTTCTGCTCGGAGCGATGCGGCAGCACACCGCAAGTGCCCGACAAATTGACCCTGCCGCCTCACTTCAAGGGCGGCTGCGATGACGGGGTGGGCCGCCCCCACCGGAGCTCAACAACCTCTCCGCATAGCCGAATTGGGCCGCAGGAGAGGGGAGGGAACGCCCGTGTCCATTAAGGCGCCAAGCACGGACCTTGAGCCGCTCACATCATCTTCGGGAGAACCGGAGGACGTCGGATCAGCCTACACGGCGGACGCTCATACGGCTGATATGCCCATGAAGGCGCGTCCTTCGAAGGGCATCCCACCACGCGGTGAGAGCGCCGCGCCTGAGCTGGCACGCTCAGACCTCTGCGCATTGATTGAACGCCATGTCGTGCCTCGGCTCCTCATGGCGCATCGCGTGGGCGACGGTGGAGCACGAGGAGCGATGCACAACCAGAACCCAGGACCATCGTCCGCCGCGCCGACCGCTCATGGCATTGCCAGCGGAGCACCCAACGGTGCAGCGGTTGGCGACGCAAACAACAGCATTGACGCCCGGTTTGCCGCGGCGCTTCGGGACCTCGCCGCAGCAGGGGGCTC
>CAZGNQ010000075.1:4356-13569 GCA_964527285.1 uncultured Hyphomicrobiales bacterium
CCCCCCACCCGACGTTATACCCCCCCGACATGAGCAGCGGATGTGATGAGCCGCACGAACCCTCAACACTCAAGGCGCGAAAAGGCGAGGATCCCAGCGGGCCGCCCGACGTAACGCCCGCCATCGAGGCGACAGCGGACACCGACGCGCGAAAGGTGGGCTCCATGCGAGGCAACGACGATCTCGATCTGCGGCGGACTGAGCTTCTGGCAGCCGCGCTTGGAGGCCACGTCGAAGTGGCAGGCTACATCATCCGCGCCTGCAAATCACAGCATGCCTCCAACGCCGTGCTCGGCGCACAGTTGGTTGGCGCCTGTGTTGAGGAACTCGGCACCTTGTGGACCATGGATCGGTGCTCGTTCACCGAAGTGACCCTGGCGGCCGGCATCCTGAAAAATGCCTACCGCATTGCCTGCCCGGCCTCCGAGGCCGCGCTGGCGCCCGGGGCGGCCTCCCCACTGCGACGCGCGGACGGCCAGACGTTGCGTGTGGTGCTTTGCGTTGTGCCGGGTGAGCAGCACACGGTGGGCATTGAGCTGATCGCCGATACGTTTCGTGAGCACGGCTGCGACGTGGATCTGGTCTACCCCCGCGATGCCCTCGACATCGGCGGAGACCTGCGTGTTGGCGCGGGGCGCCCGGACAGGGCAGCGCAAGGCACGCTGGAAGCCGCCCTGCTGCGCTCCACACCTGATGTCGTCGGGCTTTCGCTCGGCAGTGCACGGCGCTGGCGGGCCGCGGCACGGATCATCCGCCATGTGCATGACGTTCTCACCCAAGATGTTGCCCAGTGGGCTGTCGACGCTGAGGAGGCGGTACGCTCCCCGCTCGTTCTGCTGGGTGGCCAGGCGATCAACCAGCAACCCGAACTGGCCCACCGGATTGGTGGGGTCCATGCACACGACACTGAAGACGCTCTCGCGATCGTCGCGCTTCACTGTGCACGCGAAAGCGAAATTGGACTGACCGGCTCTCTGCCAGCCGATATGGCACAGCATTGGACGGGCGCCTGACCTCGGGCGCAACGGTTGGAAAAAACCGACCGTCGCCGAACAGGTTTCGCGAGAACGGTGCACACCTCGCTCTCGCAGCGCCTCGCAAGAACGTGCGGCCATCCCAGCCCTTGAAACGGATGTTCGGGCCGCCGCCTCTGATCCCCAAACGATCGCCGCCTGCGCGCCCTCAGACGCTTATGCCCTGGCCTGATAGGGTGCGCTTGCTGCAGCTTTTTCCACGGCGGGCCGGGCCAGAGCGTCCCGCCAACCTGTCGCGATCGTCAAAAGCGCTTTACATCAAGTCAAGTTGACGCACATTAAGGAGCTGAACCACAACCGTCCGGGCCTTTTGCCGATGACAACGCCTCTGCCAGCGATGGAAGAGACGCCGTTCGCTGACCCAGCGGCGCACCTGGGCAACTGGAACGCGAACCAGGCCGCACGGGTCCTGTCGGGCTCAAGCGAAGTCGTGCTGGTCATGGATGACGCTGGCGTCGTGCTCGACGCAGCGATCGTGCCCGATCTGGCTCAGCTGGTGGTTCCCGAGGGCACAGAGGCTGGTGCCGATGCGCGTGCCGGACGCACCGACGCTCCGCCCGCATCCCCAAACGCCGCTCGCTCATCGGGATGGATTGGTCGCAAGTGGATCGATCTTGTCACCCTTGAATCACAGCCCAAGGTGGTTCGCCTGATCGCTCAGGCAAAAACCGAAGGCGGCAGCGACTGGGCCGAGTTGAACCATACGCCGGCAGCCGATCTGCCCTCAGCCAGCACCGACCCGGACGACGGCGGCGCGATCGACGATACCGACCTCGACGTCAGCTCTGACATCCCCTTGCACTACCGTGTGGTCAGGTTGCGCCCATCGGCGAGCGCGAATGAGGATTGCACGTCGGATGACACGCGGGCAGGCGGGGTTGCAGACGGGCGCGCAGGCGGGCGCGCAGGCGGGAAAGAGCGCAAGACCTCCAAGAAGCGCGCCACGGCAGCCGCCAACGAAGCCCCGGCTTCCCAGGCGGTCAATACACCGGCACTGATTGCTTTCGGTCGCGATCTCCGTCCAATCGCGCGCCTGCAAGCGCAGCTTGTTCAGGCCCAGCAAACGGTGGACCGTGACTACCACCAGCTTCGCCACGCCGAGACCCGTTACCGCGCACTGTTCCACCAGACCCGCGAACCCGTTCTGATCATCGATGCCCATTCCGAAAAGGTGCTTGAGGCGAACCGCGCCGCAAGCGATGCGCTGACCGGCGGGCGGAACGGGCTGGTTGGGCGGACGCTCGCGAAGGCTTTCCACGCCGAATCGCGCGACGACATCCGCGCCATGATCATGGCGGTGCGTTCGGCGGGCCAGGTGCAAAGCGTCAAGGTTGCCACGATCCGCAGCGATGCCTGCTTCGAACTGGACGCGCGTCTCTACCGCCAGGACCAGTCCGCTTTCGTGCTCATCATCATGTCGCGCGCCGCGCCCGATGAGCAGACGCAGGACGAGGCCGACACAAGCGCCGCGGGCAGCTCCGGCCCCATGCGCCGCGACAGCAATCTGCAGCGCACTGTGATTTCCGCCATCGACACCATTCCGGACGGCTTTTTGCTGTTGGACGCCGATGGCCGCGTCATGTTTTCGAATACGGCCTTTCTGGAGCTCATAAACGGTTCGGTGGAAACAGCGATTATCGGTCAAGGCATCGGACGCTGGGTGGGTCATCCGGGCGCCGACTGGCCGGCCATCCGCCGCCAGATCGATGAGGACGGACGGACCATTTTATTCCCCACGACGCTCACCAGTGATCTCGGGGTGCGCCTCAGGGTCGAAGTGTCCGGCGTGAGCCTCGCAAGTGGCGAGGGTGCAGGCGCAGATGCGCACGCGCCGGGCCCAGCAGGCATGCCGGGCGGCGGTTATGGCCTCGTGATCCGTAACGTGGATACGCGCATTGGTGACCCTTCCGCCGCCGATCAGCCCGTGCCGGCTGAAATGCCAAGCGTCGTCGAACAGATGACAAAACTGGTGGGTCGCGTGCCCTTGAAGGATCTGGTGCGCGATACGACCGACATCATCGAACGCATGTGCATCGAGGCAGCCCTTGCAAGCACCAAGGGCAACCGGGCGTCCGCGTCAGAGATGCTCGGCCTGAGCCGTCAGAGCCTCTACGTCAAACTGCGGCGCTACGGCATCGGCGAGGGTGAGGACGGTGGCGACGACAGCGCCTCCTGATGCGCACCGCATGCGTCCAAAAGACACGACCGTGATCACGGCACAGAGTGTCGCTTTAAGTTGACAATTTGCGCTGTCGTGCTGTGATTACAGCCATTCGCAGTCGTCCCGACCGCGAGGTCGGTTCCGCCTCACGGCGCCTGCCGACCCGGTCGGATTGCAACGCAGGATGGCCGGACCGTGGGTCTTGCTTCTACATTGACGCCGATGCCGCAGCCTGCCGCCGTGCTGGAACTGCTCAAGCCGATCACGTGGTTTGCGCCCATGTGGGCCTTCACCTGCGGTGTGGTCTCGTCCGGGGTCGATCTGTCTGAAAATGTCGCCCTGATCGCCGCTGGCGTGCTCCTTGCCGGGCCGCTGGTGTGCGGCACCTCCCAAGCGATCAATGACTGGTACGACCGTTTCGTGGACGCCATCAATGAGCCCGACCGGCCGATCCCGTCTGGCCGCATACCGGGCCAGTGGGGGCTGCACATTGCCTGGGCCGGAACGTTCCTGTCGCTTTCGCTTGGCCTCGCTTTGGGTCCCTGGGTGTTCATGGCCACCGTCGTCGGCACACTGCTCGCCTGGGCCTACAGCGCACCGCCCCTGCGGTTGAAGCAGAACGGGTGGTGGGGCAACGCAGCGGTGGCGTTTTCCTATGAGGGCCTTGCCTGGTTTACCGGCGCGGCCGTTCTTCTCGGCGATCTGCCGAATGCGGAGACGGTCGTGGTGCTGCTGCTCTATGCGCTCGGCGCGCACGGCATCATGACGCTCAACGATTTTAAATCCGTGCGCGGCGACCGCGAACTCGGTGTGCGCACGCTCCCGGTGCAGCTGGGGACGGAAAATGCTGCACTGTTGGCCTGCCTCGTCATGGCCGTTCCGCAGGTGATTGTGGTCGCACTGCTCACGGCGTGGGGCGCGCCAGCCCACGCACTCGTCGTCGGCGCACTGCTGCTGGCTCAGGGCGCCCTGATGGCGCGTCTCCTGGCCAACCCGAAGGCCAACGCCCCTTGGTACAATGCAACAGGCACCAGCCTTTATGTGCTCGGCATGATGGTGAGCGCCTTTGCCTTGGCCGACATCGTATCGGCTGGCTGAGGCGGTCACAGGCCCAACGCCCCGCACACACCCGCACACAGGGCGGGGGGGGACGAGCGGACGGAGGAGACAATGAGCACGGCCGCCACAGGATCAGCCGCACCAGCGAACACCGCGCCTGCCGGGCCGGCAACCGGTGTCAGCGGCATGGGATGGGTCGACATCGTACGCCTGGGGCTCGTGCAGACCGCATTGGGCGCCATCGTTGTGCTCACGACGTCCACACTCAACCGCGTGATGATCGTTGAGCTTGCGCTGCCGGCCGTCCTGCCCGGATTGCTGGTGGGCTGGCACTACGCGGTGCAGATGCTGCGGCCGCGCTGGGGTTTCGGATCAGACCAGGGCGGGCAACGCACGCCTTGGATCATCGCCGGCATGGCGTTATTGGGCCTGGGCGCGACCTTGGGCGCCGTATCGACGGCGGTGACGGCGAGTTCAGTCTCTGCAGGCGTGGCCGTTGCCGTCCTGGCCTTCACGCTCGTCGGCATCGGCGTCGGCGCTGCTGGCACGTCCCTGCTTGCCCTTCTCGCCACTCACGTGCACCGGCCGCGTCGCGCCGCCGCCGCGTCGATCGTCTGGATCATGATGATCGCAGGCTTCGTCATCACGGCCGCCACGGCCGGCAGCCTGCTCGATCCGTTTTCAATCCCGCGGCTGATCGCTGTCGTCGCTGGCGTGTGCGGTATCGCCTTCACCGTCGCGACGCTGGCGGTGTGGGGCGTCGAAGGCCGCATTGCCGCTCGTGCCAAAGCCGCTGCCACACGCACGCAAGGCCCCGACCGGGCTAACACCAACCTGGGCCGGTCAACACCGCACACCACCCCATCGCAAGTAGCGGCAGGCCCCGATAAGCAGCGCTTCATCGCCGCGCTGGGGGAGATCTGGCAGGAGCCGCAGGCACGACGCTTCACGGTCTTCGTTTTTGTCTCCATGCTGGCCTACTCCATGCAGGACCTGATCCTGGAGCCGTTCGCGGGCCTGGCCTTCGCCTACACACCAGGCGAATCGACCAAGCTCGCCGGCACCCAGCACGCCGGCGTTCTGGCAGGCATGATCCTGGTGGCCGTGCTCGGCTCATGGTTTGGCGGGCGCAAGTTGGGCGCCCTGCGGCAGTGGACCATCTGGGGCTGCGTGGCGTCAGCAATCGCTCTCCTTGGCCTCACCGTCGCGGGACTCGGCACCGCTGGAGACCCGGTTGTGCTGTCGCTGCTCGGCGCAGCGGACGGTGCGTCCTTTGCAGCCGCGTGGCCACTCCAGGCCAATGTGTTCATCCTCGGGGCATCAACCGGCGCATTCGCGGTGGCGGCCATCGGCTCCATGATGGGCCTGGCTGGCACCGGACGACCCGGCCGTGAGGGCACGCGCATGGGACTTTGGGGTGCAGCGCAAGCCATCGCCTTTGGACTGGGCGGCATCGTCGGCGCCGGCGCGGTCGATGTGTTCACGCCCATCCTCGGCTCTGCCGTACCGGCCTACGCTTGGGTCTTCAGCGCGGAGGCAGCACTTTTCCTCCTCGCTGCCGCACTTGCGGTCAACGTGGGTCGCAGCGCCGCCGATGAGCGCACCGTGGAAACACCCATCGGTGCAGAGATTTATTCTGAACTGGCGCAGAGTGATGCGGCTGGCGGGCGCGCACCGGGCGCGCCGGTTGGGCTGAGCGCCTGAGACGTAGAGGCGTCGGCGCCAGAGCGTTGTCCAGCGAATCAGATTCGCGGAGCGGCACTGGAAAACGCGCCAGAACAACAAGCCAGAGCGATCGAGGCGAGCCGAAGTTCGTCGACAGCGCTCGAGCAAGCCGGGCGAACGGAAGTTGAGGCGTCCAAGTGGCGCCGGTCGCAACAGCCGCTGCAAAGCGCCACTCGGGGCGCCGCGCCTTCCACGCGCCCGCCCGGCGGCTTTGCGATTTGGACCGATCATCGGGTGTTTAACGCCCGCCCGGAAGAAAAAGGGGCATGACATGCAGGACCATAGCCAGACAGAGCCGAACACTGCGCACGCGACAGCCACCGCAGCTGTCGCCGTCGTGGGCCACCTGCCGGACAACGATCACGTTTTTGATGTGGTGGTTGTGGGCGGCGGACCGTCGGGCGCCACGGCAGCGCGCGACCTTGCACGCAGCGGCCATGACGTTGCTCTGCTCGACCGTGCGGGCCGCATCAAACCCTGTGGCGGCGCCATCCCCCCCCGCCTGATCCGTGACTTCGACATCCCCGACGAGCTTCTCGTGGCAAAGGCCCGCAGTGCGCGCATCATCGCACCGTCCGAGAAGACCGTCGACATGCCCATCGAAGGTGGATTTGTCGGCCTTGTTGACCGTGAGCATTTTGATGAGTGGCTTCGCACACGCGCCGCAGACGCCGGCGCAACGCGCGTCACCGGAACGTTCAAGCGCTTCGATCGGGATGCTGACGGCACCGCCACGCTGACCTACCTGCCAGCCGGCATCTCCCAGGACAGCCCCCAGCCACCGGCCACGCTGAAGGCGCGATACGTCATCGCCGCCGATGGTGCCCGCTCCAAGGTGGCAAAATCGGCCATGCCTGATGTGGGTGAACCGCAGTGCGTGTTCGCCTACCACGAGATCATCGCCAGCCCCGCCGCCGTGCCATCAGAGCACGACGGGACCGCTGGCACTGCGCGCCCGGGAGAAGACGGGACATCCGATGGTGTCACCCCACATTATGACCCCACGCGGTGCGATGTGTTCTACCAGGGCCGCCTCTCGCCGGACTTCTACGCCTGGGTCTTTCCCCACGGACGCACCGCCAGCATCGGCGTGGGCTCGGCCAACAAGGGATTTTCCCTCCGCTCAGCCGTGCGCACACTGCGCCGCGAGACGGGCCTGGAAGGGGCAAAGACCGTCCGGCGGGAAGGCGCGCCGATCCCGATGAAGCCGCTGGCGCGGTGGGACAACCGGCGCGACGTTATCCTGGCGGGTGACGCGGCGGGTGTTGTGGCGCCGGCATCCGGCGAGGGGATCTACTACGCCATGCTCGGCGGTCAGCTTGCCGGAGACGCCGTCGCGCTTGCGCTCAAGACGGGGGACGCCGCGGCGCTTGCCACAGCGCGCAAGGCGTTCATGAAAGACCATGGCCGCGTTTTCTGGGCGCTCGGCCTGCTGCAGTGGTTCTGGTACTGCAACGACAAGCGGCGCGAGCGCTTCGTGAGCATGTGTGCCGATCCTGACGTCCAGCGCCTCACGTGGCAGGCCTACATGAACAAGGAACTGGTGCGCTCTGATCCTTGGGCTCACCTGCGTGTCATGTGGAAGGACGTGCAGCACCTGCTGGGCATGGTGTCTCCTTGGCGCTCCGGCGAGGCGCGCAACGGTGGCAGCCCTGTCGAGCCCGGCACCCCCGCCGGCCCGCGAGCGGCCTCAAGCTGACGCACCAGCATCTCACCTGACGATCGATCGCAGGTCGGCGCTGGACGCCAGCCAACCGGCCGGCCGGCGGCCCGCTTGAACATGGCCACGACACGATGATGAGCGACGCAATCGCTGCCCTGTTCTCGTCAGGCGCCATCTGCATTGTGATCCTGACCATCCTGGCGCTCGAGGCCGCAGTGCTGATGGTGGTTCTGCCAGGGCGTTTGGCAGAGCGCGCGCTGGACGTCGCGGGCCTGACGGTGCCTGGCGCCTGCCTGGTCACAGCGCTCTATGCTGCAATCACGGGCGCCGGCTGGCATTGGATCGCAAGCGCGCTCACTGTTGCATTTGCTGCGCATCTCACAGATTTAAGCCGGCGGTTCGCACCACGCCTGTCCGCGTCGGGACAACCACGCCGTGCTTGTGCGCCTCCACCGGGCCAAAAGACACCTTGACCGTCGCTGGCGCGGCTTGCACCGCTCTGGGGCGTGGAGGCGCCCTGGCCTGTCACGCGCTGCCGGCAGCGCAAAGTGACCTGATCACGGAACTCCGCTTCACTAGCTTCCCGCACACTGCATTGGAGAACCCGCAATGGCCGCGCCCGTCACGCCACACTTCGCCAATGATGACGGCCATGCGCGCATCGCGATTGGTGTGAAAACCTTCCAGTGCATGGGGGCAAGACCGCCCTTCGATCACCCCCACGTGTTTCTGGACATGGGCGGCGATACCGAGATCGTTTGCCCCTACTGTTCAACTCTCTACGTCTACAACCCAGCACTGTCGCCGGAGCAGAGCGATCCGCCGGGCGCACGCGTGCTGCCATCACAAGACGCAGCGTGAAGCGGCTGAGGCGCGGCCAATCTCGGCCCCACAGTTGCACCGCTGACTGACATCGCGCCCGCACGCCACCGTGGCACACAACCCCGGCATGCCTCCTGGTGCCGCGCGACCGCTGGGAGCCGATCGCGCCCGCGAGCCTGCCGACGCGCGTCGGTTGCGATTTGCTTGTGAACTGCCCAGGATCACGCTCGTGGCGCGGGCCCGGGGCGTAGCACTGTTGCGTCACAAGGTGTGGCGGGCCCCACCGGCGCCATTGTACGGATCGGCCCGGCGCCTCACTGCAAGGCCCTGCTCGCCCGCGCACCTGAGGGTCCGTGCCGGTTGATGCCACCGCCGGGCGTTCAAGATGGAGTGGCGTGTCAATGGCCGATGACCAAACAATCCCCGGTCGCTCAGCACCGCACGGCACGACCAACGCCCCCACTCCGACCGCGATCATCGGTGCCGGCATCGCCGGCCTCACCGCCGCCATCGCCCTGGCACGCACCGCCGGGCGTCGCTCGACCGTATTCGATGCCGTGGCCACGCCGACGCCTGTTGGTGCCGGCATTCAGTTGGGCTCGAATGCCACGGCCATCCTGCGCGATCTCGGTCTGCTGCCGGCCCTGTTGGAAGCTGGCGCCGTTCAGCCGCGCGCCATCGTCGTTCAAGACGGTCACACAGGGCGTGTGCTGTCGCGCCTGCCGCTGGGCCCGACGATGGTGGAGCGT
>CAZGNQ010000076.1:0-13023 GCA_964527285.1 uncultured Hyphomicrobiales bacterium
GCGCCTGACAGCACCGCAGACCAACGGACCAACAAACGTTCGGACCAACAAACGCTCGCGCCGGTGACGCGAGGGCCTACTCGGCCACCAGCGCGCCGAGCGTGCCGATTGCGGCGTCCAGTGGGTGCTCGCCCCGGAAGCGCTCAAGTCGCGCGTCGCGGCCCGAACTGCTGCCGGCGGTGCCGATCTCGTCCACGAAAACCGTGTTCCACAGTCGCAGGCGCTGGTCATCGCCGCCCGACACCAGTTGCTCGCCACCGCGCAGGTAGGCCAGCGCGCGGATCGGCGCGGTATGGCCCTGGAGCGTCGTGCGCAATGTGTTCGTCGACAGATCCCAGATCTTGATCTTCGCGTCGGTGCCGGCCGACGCAAGGAAGCGCGCGTCTGGCGACAGGGCGAGCGCCGTCACCGCACCGTCGTGCGTGCCGAGCCGTGTGATCGTGCCGGAGGCGGCCGGATCCCAGACGTTCACCTCGCGGTCCTGGCCGCCGGAGGCCACCAGCCGGCCGTCGGGCGACACGGCAATGGCTTCCACGGCCTTCGTGTGGGAGAAAAATGTGCGCCGTATCCGCTGGCGGTTCATGTCCCAGACCTGGACGGAAGGCTGGAGCGTGCCGGCGACAAGCGTTGGTGCGCTGGCGGCTGCGCTGGCAACGGCGATGCCCTCGCTCTCGCGACGCAGGGTGCGGTATCGTCCGTTGTTGGTGCGAAAAACCTTCGCGCGCTCGCCGGGGCTGGCTGCGAAAACCCGTGACGTGCCGTCCACGAACGCCAACGCAGAGATGCGCGCGTCGAACTTGTCAAACCGGCGGACAACTTTGGCGCTCGCGGCGTCGAGCACCTCGATGTCACCGGAGAGCCGGCCAACGGCGACAGAAAGACGTGATGCGGCAAGCGCGGTGACCGGCGAACCGACGGCGCCGATGGGCCGCGGATCTGCAACCATGCGACCGGTGCTGCCATTTGCGTCTGCCGCGTAGCGCCATGCGTACACCACACCGTTGCGATCGGCGGAGACGAAACCGAGCGTTCGTCGGGCATCGTCCGCCCGTCCGCTGATCAGTGGCGCGATGGCCGTGATCGGCGCGCGGTGGCCGGTCAGTGCGCGTTCCAGGCCGACGTTCGTGGTTCTGATGGCGGTCTGCACGGCTGCCAGTGTCGCGGTGCGCCGCTCAAGCTCGGGCAGCCACTGTGGTGCCGTGACAAAGCCCGTGACGATGCCGACGGCCGCGGCCGCCCGTGCGGCGAACTGCAAAACGTGGACGGGCCTGATCTGCGGGCGCCGCGCGATGGGATGCACCAGAGCGGCGATGCGCACGCCGACAGGACGCAGCCAGCCCTCATAAAGGTCTGTCAGCAGGCTTGTCTTCGGGGCCGATGGGCCTGCCCGCTGGCGCAACGCCTTTTCCGCGACCGGCCCTGCAGCGCCTGGTGCGGGTGAGATCCGGCGCGTGGCAGCCGGGTGTGCTGGCGCCCCCGCGTCGTCCGAGCCGCTCTCTTCCGCTTCGAGAACGGCAGCGCGTGCCGCCTCCTGACGTGCGGCACGGGCCCGCTCACGTTCCTCCCTGGCGGCCTCGCGTTCTGCCCGCGCAGCCGCACGGCGCTCGGCACGAAGCGCGCGGCGTTGTTGAGCAGCGCCCTGGTGACGCGCCCACCACGCACCGACGGCATCGCCGACGTCGCGAGCGCCCGATTGTGCCTCCGAGCCCGCGTGACCCACGGCATCGGCAAGCCGGCCGCCGGCACCTTTCAACGCACCGCCAACATCACCCGCCCCGTGCCGCAAGCCGCCGAGCGCCCGCCCGCCGGCCGCGCCGAGCCCGGCCATGATCCCGTCGAGGGCACCGCCGCCGGGTGCTGCGGAGGCCTTCCCGTCGATCACGCGCCGCGGCTTTGGAATGCCGTAGGTGTCAACATCGATTTCCTGCGCCGGCCTGATCTCGCCCGCGCCAACGCTGGCGCCTGCATCCGCCGATTGTGCGGATCTCGGCCCGTCCAGGTCGATCGCTGGTCCCGAAGCGGCCGATGCCTGACTGTGCATGGCGTCGGCACGTGCCGCGATTTGATCCATGAGGCCTGCGCCGTCGGGGCTCGCGGTGTCCGCGTCCGCTCCTGTGGCCCCGCCTGCCCCGTCCGCAAGCGGTGGGGTCGGCTTGGGTTTGGGCTTTGGCCGCCACACCAGTTCCGGTGTGGTTTGGGTCTGGATCTTTCGGGTCTGTCCCGCCTTCGGGCGTGCCTCGCCGGGGCCGGGCGTGCCGTCGTCAGGGCCCACGTTAGGCTCATCGGGTGTCAGCACGTCCTGTTTGCGCGCAGCGACCGGGGGCGTCTTGGGGGGGGCGGGTGTTGGGGCGGCCGGTGCAGGTTGGGGGGGGGCAGGGCCGGGGCGTGGGATGGGCGCGTCGGCGTGACCGCCCCCCATTGGCACGGCGGCTGCGGCCGGCGGTTTTGCGGGTGTTGGTGCGTGTCCCACAGCCTGCGCTGCACGGGCGGCCAGCACACGCGGCGGCATGGGCGGGCCGAACAACTCCTCACGCCATGCTGCGACCGACTGCGGTCGGTCCTCGATCGACAGGCTCAGTGCGTGATCGATTGCCGCCAGAAAGCCGGGGCGATAGTCCCCGTCGGATGCATCGCGCGCGGGCGTGATCTGCGTTCCCGACAGCCGCGAGGGCGCATCCTCGGGCCGCTGGCCCATCACGGCGTGATAAAGCGTGGCGCCCAGGGCATAAATGTCGGTCCAGGGCCCTTGCTGGCTTGATTGCGCTGAGTATTGCTCAACCGGTGAGTAGCCCGGCTTGATGATGGCGCTGATGGTCTGGGAGCGCGCAGCGAGTTCGCCGCGGGCCGACCCGAAATCAATGAGCACCGGGGAGCCATCGGGCCTGATGATGATGTTGTCCGGTGCGATGTCGCGGTGCAGGTAATCGGCGGCGTGCAGGATTGTGAGCGCTGACAAGAGCTGATCGACGATGCTGTCGAGCTCACTTTGTAGCGGCCGACGGTCCAACCCGGAGAACCACGCCTTGAAGTGCTGCCCCTGCTCATACTGCAGCACCATGTAGGCGGTGTTGTTCGCCTCGAAATGGCGATAGACGCGGGCGATGTTGCGGTGGTCGAAGCGGGCCAGAGCGCGTGCCTCGTCGATGAAACGGCGAAGCCCGACGTTGAAATCCTCCTTCTGGCCCTGACTGCGGAACTGGACCTGAGCGCCCGCCTGGCGCAACGCGCTGTCGGCGGGAAAATACTCCTTGATGGCGACGGCGCGTGCCAGCGAGAGGTCGCGACCGAGGTACGTGATGCCGAACCCGCCAGCGCCCAGCACGCGATCGATCTGGTAGTCGCCCACCAGGAGGGCACCCTTCGGCAGCGCCAGGACTTGCGCCATCATCCCCACCAGACGTTGCGGTTGCTTGCCTCGGCGCTCAGGCCGCGTTGCGTTGTGTTTGGCCGACGCGCTCGCAAACGCCGGTGGTTCATTGCGTGCTCCCGCCAAGAACAATGGCAGGCATTCTGCCGTTACCCGGCTGCCCGAGAGGCGCGCGGTGTTGAACGCGTCACCAGACGCGACACGATTGAGACCAAAGCGCGGCAAAGCCTCAGGGGGGACACGGGACAGTCCAACACGGCAAACTCTTAACTGATCGTCGCGTCGTGACCAACCGTCTGTGCGTCAGCCTTGGAATGTCTGCGGGATGATGGTGGCGGCTGCGTCTGGCGTGGTCTTGGGCAACATGTGCAAGAAGACCGATCCTGAATGTTAATCGGCCTTGCCCCTGCCTTGCGGCTGTCGTTTTCTCACAAGAGCCGAGGTGCCAGATAATCCATGCGCGTGAGCGCCATCCCGCGTGTGCGCAGCGTCCTCGGGAGCGACGTTCCACGATTTGACCGAAGGCTTTGCCGATGTCCGATACGCCAGACCATCGTCCGGCAGGAGCCGATGCGCAGCCATCTCGGCAGCGGGCGGGCCCGGGCGATCCGGCAAAGAGCACGCAGCACGCCACCAGTGAGCAAACGGTTCGGGTGGACGGTACGCCGCCAGAACAGTCGATTGAACAGTCTCATGGCGCGGCATCGGCTCAGCTCTCCGACCGCGACAGAAGCTCGGCGTTGGCCAAAGCGCTAAGTGAGGTGCACGGCGCGCTTGATCCCGGTGGCCAGCCCGCGTCCCAGGATGTCGATCAAGCCGCCAAGCCTGTGCCACCCCCGCCGCCGGAAAGCGTCGCACCAACACCCGCACCACCGTCGCCCTCGCAACGCCAAGCGGTTGCCGGGGTGACAAATGCAGCGGCTGCGGCCATTCAGTCTGACGAAGATCCCGGTTCGACAGCGCAGCCGGCCGGCGCGCCCGCCCACTCAGGAGACGATCCGACCATGAACAACCCGAAGACCCAGATCGTGCGCGGCCCGCAGAGGCCTACGCGCACCGATTTCCATCAAGAGCCTGTGGTCGGCTGGCTGGTCGTTATCGGTGGTCCTGGGCTGGGCGCATTCCGGCCTTTGTTCACGGGCAACAACACGATCGGCCGGGCACCGAACCAGCGTGTGCCGATTGATTTTGGCGATGACAGCATATCCGCACAGGAGCAGGCTTTCATCCGCTACGACGCGACGGACCGGGAGTTCCTGTTCGTTCCCAATCTTGCCAAGACCAACGTCGTCTCCGTCAATGAGGTGAAACCCACGGCGGCTGTGAAGCTCGCGCCGATGGACGTCATCACGATGGGGCAGACGCAGGTCGTGTTTGTGCCGTTCTGCGGTGAGGACTTCGACTGGTCGGAACTCGCTGACCTTTGACGCAGATCCGCGGTCCAGCGGCCCAGGCTGCGCGGCGCGGGGTACGTCGATCCGTGGCCGCTTGGCGGGCCGGGTGATCAGCCCGTTCTCGTCGGGTCAGTCGTTGGCGAGCGGTGTTAACCATTGCCTGGGCCCACTGGCGTTTTTGCGCTGGTCCATGCCAGGGTGGACGCCCGTGTTGTTAAGATCGAGCCTGGCGGTGAGCCATCGGCGCCGGACGATCGACTGAGCAACCGCCACGTGGCCGGCCCATGAAACGCCCAAGTACCGCTCAGCCAACGTTCCGTCATATCAGGCAAATCAGGTCCAACTGCTTACCGCGATGATCGCACTTTACGCCCATGCTTCCGGTTCGATCCTCGGCGCTCGTGAGACGCAGGAGGACAGCCACCTGTGCACGGTGATCGAGCGGATCGTCTCCCAGCCGAGCGCCCCCGGCGCCGAGGAAGCGCTGGTGAGCGAGCTTCTTGTTGTCGTCTGCGACGGTATGGGGGGGCATGCGGCAGGCGAGGTGGCCTCTCAGATCGCTGCGCGCACGTTTGCATCCACCTACGAGCGGCTGGTGACCGGCGCCGATGGCGCGTCCGGCGTTCCGGCGGGCGCAGATGGCGTGGGCCGCTCCAAGCCCGAGAGCGGGACGTCAGCGGCCGAATCGGCTGAAATCGTCGCGATCGACGCCGCTGTGGGCGGGGAGCAGGAAGCGCTGTTCGACGCCATGTTTGAGTCCATAGCAGGTGCGCGTCCGCTGCGCCGTGACGATCCCCTCCTGCGCGCGCTCCTGGCTGCCAACGCCGCCGTCGGCGAGGCGACCCGCATCGATCCGGACCTGCGCGGCATGGGCTGCACGCTGGTGGCCGCCACCTTTTCCGCCACTGGCGTGCGCTGGGTGAGCGTGGGGGACAGCCTGCTCTACCGGCAGGCCGGGCAGCAGCTTGAGCGCCTCAACGAGGACCATTCCATGGCGCCAGTGCTCGACGATCTGGCGCATCGCGGCCTGATGGATCGTTACGAGGCGCGCATGTCGCCGCGCCGCCATCAGCTCCGCTCCGCCATCACCGGCCACGGGCTGGAGATGGTTGATTTGCGCGACCACGAATTGAGCTTGAATGAAGGCGACTGGGTGCTGGTGGCCACCGACGGTCTTGAGACGCTGAGCGAGGATCACATCTGCGGACTGGTGAGCGCCAATGCCGCTGAGACGGCGGACACGCTGGTGGACACTCTGCTGGTCCAGACGCAGAACGCCAATGAGCCGGGCCAGGACAACACCACGATTGTCGCCGTGCAGGCCCGCAGCGGTGACGTGGCCGTCGGCCAGACGATGCGGACCTTGCCGCGCACACAGCCGCGCGACGCCTGGGTGCAGGCGCGTCCGTCCACCTGATTGTGCTGCTGGCGGATGCCTGCGACCTGCGTGCCGACAACGCCTGCCCGCTGGCTCACGCGTGATGCTGCACGGACAAGGGCTTGCATGGCATCAAGTGCGCGACGTGTCGGAGGGGGCTCATGTTCCTGGTGGTTCTGACAGTTGCCCGGGCGCTTGAGGCCGAGGCAAAGCAAATGACAGAACGGGAACACCGGCGATGCAATTGCTCAATGGCGAAGACGTTGCGCGGGCCCTGCCTTGGCCGGCACTGATCGACGTTCTCCACGGGGCATTCGCAGGCCAGGACACCAAAGGCATTACGGCGCCGGTGCGCCATCAGCATGGTATTGCCCTCGACGACAACGATGCGGCCACCCTTCTGCTCATGCCGGCGTGGCGCAGCGAGGAAGCGATCGGCGTGAAGCTGGTGAGCGTTTTTCCACGCAATTCGGCGCGCGGCCTTCCAGGGGTCGATGGCGTCTACGTCCTGATCGACGGAAAGACAGGGACGCCGGTCGCGGTGCTGGACGGCGGGGCGTTGACCGTACGCCGCACGGCAGCGGCCTCGGCACTCGCAGCACGTCACCTCGCGCGGCCCGATGCCCGAACCCACCTTATGGTTGGCACCGGACGGTTGGCTCGCAACGTTCCTCCCGCGATGGGCGCTGTCCTGCCGATTGAGCGCATACTGGTGTGGGGCCGGCGCCCGGAGGCGGCGGAGCAAGCCGCGGCAGATCTGCGGCAGATGGGGCTGGACGCTCAACCCGTCGCCACGATCGAAGAGGGCGCGCGCCAGGCCGACGTGATCTCGTGTGCGACCAACGCCACAGCCCCGCTCCTGACGGGTGAGATGCTGCGGCCCGGCCAGCACATCGATCTGATCGGGGCGTTTACGCCCACCATGATGGAAGCTGCACCAGAGGTGTTCGCCGGCGCTGACCTCGTGGTGGCGGACACGTACGAAGGTGTGTTCGAGGAGGCGGGCGATCTCTTGGCCGCCATCGATGCGGGCGCGATCACGCGCAGCGACGTCGCGACTGATCTGGCTGCGCTGTGCCGCGGTGATCACGCCGGCCGCGGGACACCCGATCAGATCACCGTGTTCAAATCCTGCGGCACGGCACTTGAGGATCTCAGCGCGGCGCTGCATGCCCTCAAGGCGGCATCCGCCTGACGCCATGATGAGCGCCAATGTACGGCGCGCGTCGGCGACGTGGCGCGCTTGCGATTGCGCGGGCATGCCCGGCGGGGCGGACGGTTGATTGCTGGGATCGGTTCAAGGGTGTGGGGAGGCAAATGCCATGGAGATCATTTCCGAAAGTAAGCTGTTCGGCGGGCGGCAACTGCGCGTGCGTCACGCGTCGGACACCGTCAAATGCAGCATGGTGTTTTCGCTGTTTCTGCCTCCTCAAGCCGGTGGCGCCACAGAGGCCAAAGTCCCGCTGCTCACCTGGCTCTCCGGGCTCACCTGCACGGATGAAAACTTCACGACCAAGGCTGGCGCGCAGCGCCGCGCCGCGCAAGTTGGTATGGCAATACTGGCGCCCGACACCAGTCCGCGCGGTGACGGCGTGCCGGATGATCCGGACGGCGCCTACGATTTTGGCCTCGGGGCCGGTTTTTACGTCAACGCGACCCAAGCCCCCTGGGCCGAGCACTATCACATGGCTGACTACGTCACCTGCGAACTGCCGCACCTGGTTGCCACCAACTTTGCGGTCGATCTGGAGCGCCATGGCATCTCTGGCCATTCCATGGGAGGGCACGGCGCGTTGACGTCCTTCCTGCGCAACCGGTCAGCTTATCGCTCCGTTTCCGCCTTTGCGCCGATCTGCGCGCCGAGGCAGTGCCCATGGGGAGAAAAAGCCCTTTCGCGATACCTCGGTGATGACCGCACGGCTTGGAGTGCCTATGACGCCTGCGAACTGCTGAAGAGCGCCGACACGCCTGCGCGCCTGCTGGTCGATCAGGGCGAGGCGGATACGTTTCTCGGTGAGCAGTTGAAGCCTGAACTGCTTGAGGAGGCGGCCAGAGCCGGCGCTCATGACCTGACGCTGCGGCGGCATCCGGGCTACGATCACAGCTACAACTTCATGGCGACGTTCATGGATGATCACATTGATCACCACGCCCGGGAGATGGGAGAGATGGGGCTGGGCTGACCCGCACAGGCCCGTTTGAATGCGACCGCTTGCGGTGGATGCCACAGAACTCGAAAGACGGACAAAAAAACCGCCGGCCCAGAGGCCGGCGGTTGATCAGATCTGTTGAGCCATCGCGTCACAATGGCCGGCGGTGTCCGCCGCCTCAGTTGCCAACGAACTCGGGATAGCGCTTTGCGCACTTCTCGTGGAGGAACTCATTGACCTCTTCCACGAGGTTGCCCTGGAACAGGCCCGTCCAGTTCTGCAGCGTCACCGCACCGGACACCACCGTCGCCAGCACGCTTGTTCCGTCGATGTCCGTGATGCCGAGGTCAGCAGATGTCACCTTGCCGTTCTCGAATTCCAGTTTCGGGGCAACGTTCATGGTCACATCACCCGTGTCGCCCTCTTTCTCGACGATGCACTTGGCCGGGTGAGACGGCATTTGGAACGAGTACGCGTCCTTTGTCATTGCGCTCACGATATCGGCCTGGGGCATGTTCAGGTCGAGCGTGCAGCGCGCATCGCCCAGCGACCAGTCAAGCGAGGATGACTCCTGAACGCCGGACGCGATGTCGTCCTTGGCCCATGTCTTCTGCAGATTGCACTGCAGCGCCTCTCCGGTGGTCGCCTTCTTGAGAACAATTTCGCAAAGGTTGCGCTCGCACGCGCGCAGGCGGTCCCGCTCGCTCGGGTCAACTTCCAAGGCCAGTGCCGGCCCGGCCAGCGCGACCAATGCGGCACAAGCGGCAAGACCCGACGAACGCAGCACGGCTGCTGCAGATGCAGAGTGGCGAAGCATCACAAATCCTCTTGATGAGACGTGTCGATCAGGGACAGCCCACGCCCTGTTTTTGTGGCGCGATCATGTCCAGTTGTCGCGCGTGTGGACAACGGCTTGGTGGGGCGGCACGTGCGTGGCAAGCAGCGTGGTGATGCCGTCGTGCGCAGGCGCGGCTATGCCGATTGGGCGTTGCCGGTGCAAGCGTTAACACGTGTTATTGACGCCCAGTTGACGGGCGGCGCCGTTGCCCGGGCTTGCCATCGCAGGCATTTGCACGCGACCATCGGATCAGGCCTCGCAAGGCCCAAACGAAAAAGGTGTCGGCAGCTATTCCTAGATTGCATGTCTGCCCTGTCATGCTAGGAGTCGCGCCGAAGCAAAGACGACTGGGGAGGTTTACATGAGCGTCGATACTTCCGGCGGCCATCCTGAAATGGATTACCGCGAGCATGAGCGGACCTACTCCGGGTTCATCTCCGGGGTGATCTACGGGACGGTGATCTCGGTGATCGTCCTGCTGCTGATGGCCGTGTTCCTTCTCTAGAAGCGCCTAGACGATGTCACGTTTGCCAGGTCGAGGCCTGTCACCGGAAAGGGCGCAAACCAACCCGCCCCAAAGTGGGGTCTCGACATCACCTCGTGCGTGGTCTTCGCCGGGGGCTCAGGGTGGGCCGTGTGAGGACTGCCCTCCGACGGCTTTTATGCGAGGGCCGACGGTGGCCTGAGAGGGCTGAAGCCCGCTTCGCTGCAAGACGCCCAAAGTGAGACGCGTCGCGACGCCCAACACGGTTCTCACGACGCTTCTCAATGCCCAGCCTCCACTGATATGACGCATGCAGCGCGCCATACGGGTGCGTCGCGCCGGAGATTGCGCCTGACCGTTTCGTGGTATACCACCATGACATGCGCCGGCGCCGGTTCGTCCGGTGGCCGCAAACCGCTCAAATCTGCGGCATGGCGGCTTTTCGGTTTGACACCTGCGACAATACGTGCACCACGACTTTAGAATAATCTTCCACGCCGCCTCCCAATACGAGCTTGCCATGCCCACACTTGCGGTCACGCATGAGATTGAACTTGAGCCGCGCATCGCGATGACGCCGGAAACGGCGAAAAAGTTCATCGGCCAAGGTTGCACGGTTCGTGTGCAGACAGGCTCGGGTGTTGGCTCAGGGTTTTCGGACACGGAGTTTGAAAAAGCCGGTGCGTCGATTGCGCCGAGCGCTGCCGAAGCACTCAATGGCGCCCATGGCCTGGTGAAGGTCCGCCGCCCAACGGCTGCGGACCGCGCTGCGTTGACCGAGGGCCAGGTCGTGGCGGCCATTGTCAGCCCATTCGACGATCAGGACGACGTGCAGGCGCTCGCCGAAAAGGGCATTCAGCTTTTCGCCATGGATTTCATGCCGCGCACGACGCGCGCGCAGTCGATGGACGTGCTGTCCTCTCAGTCGAACCTCGCGGGCTACAAGGCGGTGATCGATGCGGCTGCGGCGTTTGGCCAGGCGATCCCGATGATGATGACCGCTGCGGGCACCGTGCCGGCGGCCAGAGTGTTCGTGATGGGAGCCGGCGTTGCAGGCTTGCAGGCCATTGCCACCGCCCGCCGTTTGGGCGCTGTCGTGACCGCAACCGATGTGCGTCCGGCTGCGAAAGAGCAGGTGGAATCGCTCGGCGGAAAATTCATCGCGGTCGAGGATGAAGAGTTCAAGGCTGCCGAGACGGCCGGCGGCTACGCCAAGGAGATGTCCGACGCGTACAAGGCCAAGCAGGCCGACCTCGTTGCCGAGCACATCAAGAAGCAGGACATCGTCATCACGACGGCTCTGATCCCCGGGCGTCCAGCGCCGAAGCTGCTCAGCCGCGAGATGGTCGAAAGCATGCACACCGGCGCGGTGGTCTACGATCTCGCGGCCGAGCGTGGCGGCAACTGCGAGCTGACGGTCCCCGGACAGAACACGGTGGTCAACGGCGTGACGGTCATGGGGCCGGTCAATATTCCGGCCCAGCTCCCGGTCAACGCATCGTCGCTGTACGCCAAGAACGTGCTGTCGTTCCTCTCGTTGATGCTGCCCAAGGCGGAGAAGAAAGACGACGGCTCGGATGCGGCCGCGCCGGCTGACGGACTCACTGTGGATATGGAGGACGACCTGATCGCGGGCACGCTGATCGCACAGGGTGGCAAGATCGTGCATGAGCGCCTTGTGGCGGCGTCCGCCTGACGCACCGGTCCCTTCTCCGATCCAATCGCAGCTTGAACTCCAACGCATTGAGCCAAACACGGCTCGAACACATCCGCGCCGAGCCCTGGCCTCGAACCGTGAGCGGCGAAGCGCCATCGCACAGCCGCCGGCACGACACTGGGGCGCGCGTTCCGAATGACGACATGGGAGTGATACGATGACAGCGCTGGCCACCCGCATTGCTCTGATGCTGACGCTTCTTTTGGCGGCGGTCGCACCCGCGCAGGCGGCTGCAGGCGCGGATGCGCCTGACATCTGGGTTTACGAGATCATGGTGTTCGTGATCGCGATCTTCGTCGGCTACTACGTCGTGTGGAGTGTGACGCCTGCACTGCACACCCCGCTCATGTCGGTCACAAACGCCGTCTCGTCGGTGATTGTCGTTGGCGCGCTGCTCGCCGTGGGCGTGTCGCTCGCGTCGTCGGGTTCCACTGCGGCACGCGTATTCGGTTTTCTCGCGCTCATCATGGCGGCCGTGAACATCTTCGGTGGGTTCGCCGTCACGCAGCGCATGCTCGCGATGTACAAAAAGAAAGAGAAGTGACGTCACGGCCCGGGTCCCCGCGCGCTTGGTGTCTGGAACGCGGGCGCAGCGCAGATCTGGGCCACGATGAGGGGAGTGACCACCGTGCCGGACCGACAGCGCAGCGTGTGGTTGCGCACAGCGGTGTCGTTCGGCGTCAGCCTGTCATTTCTGGCGGGCTGCATCCTGTTTTATTTCGACGCGCTCTATGTGGCCGGCGTGACGCTGTTCCTCATCGGTAGCGCCCTAATGCTGGTCGAAAGTGTCTTGACCGCACGCGAGCGTCACGGGTCCTCACCGGCTGGCCCTGCTGGCGCATCAAAACCCACGGGGTCTGAATAAATGTCCGCCAATCTCGTTGCCCTGCTCTACCTCGTCTCGGGCGTCCTCTTCATCCTCGCGCTGCGTGGGCTTTCCAGTCCCGAGACATCACGCCAGGGCAACTTCTACGGCATGATCGGGATGGCAATCGCCATCGTCACGACCATGACGCAGCTCGACAGTGGTGCGGACCCCATCACCTGGGTGTTGATCCTGGCCGGCCTCGGCATCGGCGGCGGCATCGGGTACACGGTCGCGCAACGCATCCCCATGACCGCAATGCCGGAGCTGGTTGCGGCGTTCCACTCGCTCGTGGGCCTTGCCGCGGTTTTTGTGGCCGCCGCTGCCCTCTACGCGCCCGATGCGTTTAACATTCTGGTCAACCCGGACGCACCGGCTGAAGGCATCAAGGCCGCCAGCCTGCTTGAAATGGCGCTTGGCGTGGCAATCGGCGCCATTACCTTCACAGGCTCCGTCATCGCCTTTGCCAAGCTGTCGGGCCGCATGTCCGGCAAACCGATCATCCTGCCGGCACGCCACATCATCAACATCGCGCTCGCAGCCGCGCTCGTGATCATGATCTACCTGTTCATGACCTCCGGTGGCAGCCCGACGCTGTTCTGGATGATCACGCTCGTGGCGCTGGTGTTCGGCATCCTTATCATCATCCCGATCGGCGGCGCGGACATGCCGGTCGTGGTGTCGATGCTGAACTCTTATTCCGGCTGGGCGGCCGCGGGCATTGGCTTCACGCTGTCAAACATCGCGTTGATCATCACCGGCGCGCTCGTCGGCTCCTCGGGTGCGATCCTGTCCTACATCATGTGTAAGGGCATGAACCGCTCGTTCAT
>CAZGNQ010000077.1:0-12953 GCA_964527285.1 uncultured Hyphomicrobiales bacterium
CGTCCGGCAATGGCCCAATAGACAAGCCCGGCCGCAAACCCCGCCGTCGCCAGCACCTGGAACAATGTGGTTGGTGGCAGGGCCTCAAGCCCGGTCCCGCGGGAGAATGTAAAGAGGACGGGGACTGCGGCCAGCGCGATGCCGCCGCCGACGACGTAGAACACCATGCTACGGATCCTGGCGACCTCGCCGACGATGATCAGCAGCACCGCGGGGATGAGGCTGATCCCGGCCAGCAATTGGCCGGCGACAAACAACTGCTCGGCGTAGGAAAAAACGATGGCAGCGCCTTGCATGTCCTCAAGCCGGTCGAACTGAACGTCGGTAACGAAGCGCTCCATGCCGAGCGTGATGACGACGAACACCCCTGCCACTGCAGCCAGTATGAACCCGATCGCCACGAGGAGCAGCCGTCCAACGAATCCAAGCACGGAGCACTCCCGAAGCGAAGATGACCAGCGGCAAAGGCCGTATGAAAAAAAGGGCGGCCCGAAGACCGCCCGTCGAAAAGCTCAAGGTCATTCAGATGGAGCCGCCTTTACTTGAAAGCGGCCGGCTCGTGACCAAAGAGGTTGAACTTGTAGCCGATCCCGAAGCTGATGATTGTCGGGTTCAGGTCGACGTCGGCGCGGATTGTCTCGCTCGGATCGGCAACACCCGTCCAGGTTGCGTCAGTGTCCAGGAACACCTGCTTGATGTCGGCGTTCAGGTACAGGTTGTCTGCGATCTGCGCATCAATGCCGAACTGCAACGCCAGACCGAACGCGTCGTCGATCTCCAGCGTCGCAACGCTGTCGCCGCCAAGGGAATCGCCCGTCTCTTCGTTGAAGAAGTTGATGTAGGTGACACCGATGCCCGCATACGGCTTCACCGTGCCGAAATCCATGTGATACTGGAGCGTCAGGGTCGGCGGGAAGATCCACGTGTCGCCAAGCTCAGTTGCGCCGGACAGGAGCCCCTCGCCCTGCACTTCGTGCTGCGCGAAACAGCAGAACAACTCAACCGCGAAGTTGGACGTCGCGAAATAGGTCAGCGTCGTTGCTGGAACGACGGATATTCCGACGTCCGCGGCGGGGCCCAGATCCGCGGTCAGGTCGTCGCCGTCAAACAATTTGACAGGAACGCCGTCCGTCTGCGGCACGACCCCGGCGCCGAGCAGGCGGATCATAAAGTCGCCAGACTTCGGGCTGTCAGCAATGGCCGCTTGGAGCGGCGCAAACACAACGGCTGCAGCAAGGACAGCCGGTTTTACGAAAGAAAGGAAGTTCATCATCATCCCCACAAAAGCTGCCCCAGGCTCATTCCTGTACGGGCGTCTCAAGTGCGGGCTTTCCGGTTCAGGTGCCGTATTTTAGCCGGCCAGGGCTCTGTCCCCCGGCTCGTCAGCCGCGCGTGCTTCACACACACGTTAACTGTGGGGCGACTCACACATTTGAACAGAGCATCTCACGGTTTCCACAGTCGTCGGACGGCAATTGTGTCAGGGCAGTAACAGTGTAGCCTCAAGGTTGCGACGAAAGACTGGCCGCCCGTCGCCCGTTTCAGGGTTCCACCGCCGTCGTCGTCGCCGGTGCGCCGATCAGCGTGTGGGCGCTCGCCGCAGGCTTACGCCGCTCCCGCGCTGGCACTTTCTGCGACGCAGACTTCAACTGACCACATGCCGCCATGATGTCCCGGCCCCGCGGTGTGCGCACTGGACTGGCATATCCAGCGTTGAAGACCACTTCGCTGAAGCGCTCGATCTGCTCCCAGGTCGAACATTCATAGGGCGAGCCCGGCCAGGGGTTGAACGGGATCAGGTTGATCTTCGCCGGGATGCCTTTGAGCAGGCGCACAAGTTCGCGCGCTTCAGCGAGGCTGTCGTTCACGCCCTTCAGCATGACGTACTCGAACGTGATCCGCTTGGCGTTGTTCGCCGCCGGGTAGGTCCGGCACGCCTCAAGCAGCTCCGCAATCGGCCATTTCCGGTTGATCGGCACGAGTTCATCGCGCAACGCGTCATTCACCGCGTGCAGCGATATGGCGAGCATCGTGCCGGCTTCGCTCCCCCATCGCCCGATCTGTGGCACGACGCCCGATGTCGATAGGGTGATCCGGCGTTTGGAAATCCCCAGACCATCGCCATCGGATGCCAGTGCCATGGCGTCGCGGACATTGTCGAAATTGTAGAGCGGCTCGCCCATGCCCATCAGCACGATGTTCGTCACGGCGCGCTCTGCATCGGGGATCAAACCGTCTGTCGGTCGCGCCGCGCCGGGCCAGTCCCCCAGGCGGTCACGTGCCAGCATGATCTGACCAACCACCTCGCCCGCGGTGAGGTTGCGCACCAGCTTCTGCGTGCCGGTGTGGCAGAACGTGCAGGTGAGTGTGCAGCCGACCTGGGAGGAGATGCACAGCGTCCCGCGGTCGTTCTCGGGAATATAGACCGTCTCAACGTCCTGCGGCGGGGCGCTGGCTTCAGCGCCCGGCAGCCGCACGAGCCACTTCCGCGTGCCGTCGCGCGAGATTTGTTCGTCAGCGATCTGCGGCCGGGCGAGCGAGACGTGATCCTTGATGCGATGGCGCAGATCTTTCGCCACGTCCGTCATCGCGTCCCAGTCCGTGGCGCCGTAGACGTAGAGCCAGCGGCGGAGCTGCGTGCGGCGCATGCGCAGTTGGCGATCAGGAACGCCGCACGTCTTGAGCGCGGCATCCAAGGCGCTGTCGGGCATGCCGACAAGAGAGGCACGCGAGGTGGACGGCACCGGCGCAGTCGCCTCAGGCTCGCAGGTGGCGATGTCGGTGTCGTGAGCCGTCACGGTGGCTGTGTCCTGGCGCGGGTCTCGGGCTGATCGGTGCTGGCGCGGCTGCCGCGCCGCGGGCGGGGCCTGCTTTCCGGCTCTATGGTGCCCGCTTCACCGGGCATAAGGCGACGCCCGAGGGGCATTGCAACCCGCGGGATCACACGATGCAACGCCAACAGAGGCTATCGGCGCAACTCGCGCGGAGCTTTTGGGCAAAAACAAAACGGCCAGGCATCCGCCTGACCGCTGTCAACGCACTCAAACTTGCGTGGTGACCGAGACGACCGAGAGCCGCCCGCAAACCCGGGAAAGCCACCCCCGTCGATCGGCACAAACCGTGTCAGTTGCAGACCCGATCCACAACACGCAGTGCCGCCGTGATGCCGCTCAGCGAGTAGACATCGACGGTTTCCGTTCCGTCGCTTGAGCGCCCCTTGACGGTCATCCGCGCACCGCGCCGCATTGCGGTCACGAGCCGGCGCTCCTGTGACGGGCTCTCGACGAACGCTTTATCGCCGTTGTTGAACAACTCGTAAACGTCAGAGCCGATCGTGATCGTCGTCGTGCTGTTCTGGGCGTAGGTGTAACCAGCTTTCACGCTGATCTCTTCCTTCACCCCATCTTTCGGCCAAGTGGACACGTAGAAATACACGTCATCGCGCTGCATGCCCTTGGGCTCGTAATCGGTTGGCTGCGACACCGCAAAGCACAGCTTCCCGTCGGACCCTTCGTGCTCGAAGATCGACCAGTCTCTTTGCTTCTCCACAAATTTTGCACCGGTCTGTGCCGCAGCCGGGCCAGATGCCCAGACCAGCGTTGTGATGATCAGTGCCAAGGCGGAAAATCGCATGGTAATCGTCCGATCCGTCTTTTGGTTAGAAGAGCGCAACCCGCACGGTGTCTAAGAAAGCCGCGCCAAACGCGTCAAGGCGTTTGCGTCTGGCCATCGCGGATTTAACCCTGTGTCAGCGTTAAGCCACGACCGTGGTACTCATGTGCAACCGTGTGATGGTCGTGCGTCGACGGGATCGTGTCGATTATGT
The DNA here is from genome assembly GCA_964527285.1 of uncultured Hyphomicrobiales bacterium. GTDB lineage: Bacteria > Pseudomonadota > Alphaproteobacteria > Rhizobiales > CAZGNQ01 > CAZGNQ01. Next base: position 3,827 of record CAZGNQ010000077.1, read on the forward strand.
GCATGGCACATGCCTGACATGCGGCGCCTCGGACCGTCTTCAGGTGCGGGCCATGTGATTCGGCGCCTGGTCAGAGAGCTAATTTCCGGGAGACGACGCGCATGAAAGCCCTGCTCTGTGATGGCCCGGCCGCCGGCGGAACCCTACGCGTGGCTGATGTCGACGCCGGTGACTTGGCGCCCGGCCACGCGCGCATCGCCGTGACAGCCGCAGCACTCAACTTTGCCGACGTTCTGATGCGCCAGGGCCGCTACCAGGAGAAGCCCGAGCCACCGTTTTCACCGGGCGCGGAGATCGCCGGGCGCATCGTCGCGCTGCCGGGCGACGGTGATGGTGGTGCCGCAGTCGAGGCAGCAGGCTTGAGGGTGGGCGACCGCGTCTGCGCCTACCTTGGCTGGGGTGGTGCGCGCGCGCTTGTCGATGTGCCTTTGGATCGTCTCGCACGTGTACCGGATGCGGTGGCAGATGCGGCAGCCGCTGGGCTCAGCGTCACCTACGGCACGGCCATGCATGCGTTCCTGGATCGCAGCCAACTGGCTGCGGGCGAGACTGTGGTGGTGACAGGGGCGTCAGGCGGTGCCGGGCTTGCCGCCGTTGAGGTGGCCGTTTTGCTTGGCGCCACTGTCGTGGCCGTTGCCTCAACGCAAGCGAAGCTCGCCGTGGCGCTGGAGCACGGTGCATCACTGGGGCTGTTGTCCACATCTGAAGATCTGAAAGACCAGCTTAAGGCGCTCGACGCCGGCGGGGGGCCACACGTCATCTACGATTGCGTTGGCAGTGACCTGTTCACGCCGTGCATGCGATCGCTGCGTTGGGGCGGTCGTTATCTGGTCATCGGCTTTGCTGGCGGCGAGGTGCCCCAGGCGCCGCTCAACCACGTTCTGGTCAAGAGCATCGACATCGTCGGTGTGCACTGGAGCCGCTTTGCTGCGACATGGCCAAGCGCCCAGGCCGCCCACGCAGCGCGCGTGCTGGCGTGGATGGCGGATGGGCGGCTGACGTCCCACATCGATAGCGTTTACGGCTTTGATGAAGCCGAAGCCGCCTTCGCGCGGATCAAGGAGCGCAAAGCCGTTGGCAAGGTGCTCCTGGCGCCCGAGCCTGAGCTCGTCCAACCGGGCGCGCCTATGTGAGGGTATGCGTGAGGGTGTGTGTCAGGGTGCGGGGCTGTATCGCCGCTCTGGTCTGAGTGTCCGCTCTCGGCTTTCCGCCCGGATGCGGCATCACGGTCACCAGCCGGCCTCCCCCTGCTGCTCGTGGCGCTCAGGCCGTGTCATGCCCCGATACGCCGTCCGGACCCGTGCCGGTCGCGCGCAGTTCTCCAAGTTTGGCAGAGGCGGCCGCACGGTGCTCCGGCAGAATGTGGTCGGACACCACCTTGAGCGCAGCCGCGAGCACTGCAGCATCATCCGTGAAGCCGGCGCCCATGATAAAATCCGGCACGATGTCGGTCGGCAAAAGGAAATAGGCCAGCGCTGAAAGCAGCGTCAGGCGCACGCTTGAGGGCGTTTTGTCGTCGAGCGCGCAATAGTAGGCGGCCACCACGTCGTCTGCGAACGGAAGCCGGGCCAGCGTGGCCTTGAGATAGGGCCAGAAATCGCGCCGGACCGCGGCCGACTGGTCCGCGGCAGTGTGCCCGTCGCCGCTGTGCGAACCCTCGCTGCTGTGCGTTTCCGATGCCGGCGAACCGGTCATTCCGCCCGTGCCCATGTCATCCTCCCGAAATGCCTGCGTTGCTGCACACCGGCCCATCAATCAATGACCTGCGCCTGTCCGATCAACGGCAGTGGCGATCAACACGATGCGTGCGCTTGGCAACCCATGCCCGATCGCCCCAAGCGCCGAGGCTTATCCTCGCGCCCCGCTGGAACGCGCCGGCACGTGGGCTCGCCACCCGTCGAAAAAACTCCGCAGTAGCGGTTTCAGTGCAACACATTAAGACAATTGCAAATTTTTTTCATGTTGTCCGACAGGCCGGTTGGCGTTGCATCGACAGCTTGTTAGACGGTCTGGACGGTGTGGGGTATCATGATGATTTGCGGTTGGTTTTCTCCCGAGTTTGCGCGGTCGGTTGACCGGTCGGCCAGCGTTTTCGCCTCGCTCGCCTTGATGGTCATGGTTGGCGGTGCTGCGACGATCGTCGGTCTGCTCGCGGTCGCCGAAGGCACAGACCGGGGCAACGGCGCGCGATCATATGCGGCGGACGGCAGCTTCCATTTCACCGTTGATGACTGGTCCGGCTTCGCTGCGGCCATCACGGATGAACGCTTCTGGCAGAAGCGGCGCGCAAACCGGGCCAAGCCGAAGCGCACCCGCAGCGCGCGCCGGCGCTCGTCAACCCGCGCAACCATTTCACGATCCGGCCTGACATCAGCGCGAAACGATCCGACCATTTGGGGCGGCGCTGTCAGCGCGCCCAGTTTGTCACGCAGCCGGGGTGGCGCCTATGCGTCCCGATCCGTCCGCACGGTGTGCGTGCGCTTGTGTGACGGCTACTTCTGGCCTGTGTCTTTTTCCACGTCGGGCGATTTGTCGGGTGACCAGGCCGCCTGCGAAAGCAGCTGTTCAGCGCCGTCCCGCCTTTTTGTGTCTGGCGATCCCGGCGGCGACATCAACACGTTTTTCGATCTGCAAGGGCGGTCCTATGCCAGCATGCGCGATGCTGGCGCGTACACCAAGACCTACGCGCCCAACTGCAAGTGCAACCCGCACCCGTGGGAAGAAGCGTCACTGCGCCGGCACGAGATGTATGCCGAGTTGAAGCGGTCGGGTCAGCTCAAGGCATACTTGGCCAAGATCGAGCGCAATCTGAAGCGCAAGCATAAGAAGCGGGCCAGCAGCGTTGCCAACTGGAATGGCATTTCGGGCCGCAAGACGCGGCGTGGCCGGGCGGTCAGCACACCGGGGCAAAATGCGGTGAGCCGGACGGTGACGCGACGGCCTACGGGCGGATCTACGGCGCGGGTGACACGGCTGCAACGCCAAAGGGTTGCGCGGGTGCGCTCGTCAGCCCGCGGTCTGACGCGCAGTCGTTCCGCTCGACGGTCTGATGCACGCGGGCTGTTCCGCCAGTCACTCCGGGGTGGCGGCCGCCACACGGCCTCTGCGCGTGCGCGCAATCCGTTTGCTTCCACCCGCTGAGACGTTGACGGCGCGCTGGTTCTGATTGCGGGCCGGCAACGACCCATCGTGGCAGCCCCTGGCGCGGTGGCGCAAAGCCGGTGGCGTGGCGCCGGCGGCAAGTGCCGCGGTCCTGACGGACATACGGTCATCAAGCCACACCGTGCCCGTGTGGCAGGGGCCGATGACGTGACTACGGCTGCGACGAGCCCGACACGCCCAGTCGGAAATCAAAGATCAGGTTCAGTTGCTCACGCAGGCGATCATCACGCTGAATGATCTGCGCACCGTCCCAGACCTGCAGCGGCCTCAGTTCGTCGGTGAGCACGTAGCGATGCGCGCGGCCTTCGGGAAAGAAAACCTCCTTTTTGCGCATGAAGTCGTGATTTTTCGCCGCGCGGTTTTCCTTCTGCGACGTCAGCACGGCATTGCCCAGTTTCTGCGCCAGGCGCTGGCGCTCACGCTGGTCCGGGATTTGTTCCACCCATTGTGACGCGTCGCTCGTGTTGCGCGGCAGCACGTGCTCCACCGTCACATCAGGTTCCGGCGAAGGCGTGAGCTGCCCTGACAACTGGTCGTTGATGCGCAGCAGAAGCATCCGGCACACCTGCTTCTGGCGTGCGTGGAAATCGCTGCGCAGGGCCTGCTCAATGCTCTTGAGTTCGCGCTGCGTCAGCTCAAGGTGGGCCTGTAAATGGCTCGCAAGCTCGTCGGCGGCGTGCTGCTCACGCAACGTGCGCGTCACCTTCGCAAAGCGGGATTGGCGCTTGTCGCGTCCAATGGACAGGATCTGCAATCCGAACGCCAGCCGATCCAGCCGCTTCGAGAACCAGCGGGTCAAGTCGAGATCATCGCCATAGGTCTGCAGAAAGTAGAGCGCACACGGCAGCCAGTCGGAATGGCGCAGCCACGTGAGGTAAACGAGCCGGGCGCGCACCTCGTCGTCTTCCGCGACGTCAGGGTGGGCCGCACCGCGTATGCGCTGCAATGCCGTGACGCTCGGCGCCAGGATCTGCGTGATGTAGTTAACCGGGCCACCCACTTCCGCGGCCAACTCCAGATTGTCCGCGACAACCTGTTTGGACCGTGATTTGCCGTACATCGTGCGGATGTGGCTGAAGATGTCCTCAAAACGTTGCTCGCCTGCGGTGCGCTCCAACTGGTCCCAAAGCAGCCGGACATCCGCAGGGATGGCCGCGTCAGCCTCGTTGAGCAGTTCGGCCCGCAGGATCTGCGCTCGATTGAGCTCCAACCCGCGGTGGTTGAACGTCAGATAGATGCGGTAACCGTACTCCAGCTCGTTGGTCGTGATCACGATGAAGCAGCAGGCGTGCAGCAGGTAATCCGCCAGCGCCAACCGCGATTCCGGCGTCATCTCGAGCAGTTCGGTCAAGAACTGGGCTCGGTTGTCGTTGATTCGCTGGCAGGCTTCTGATTCGTCGTCGGCTTCCGCATCGTGGGTGATTGCATCAGCCCACAGCAGATTGGCGTTGAACCAGTCGTTGTCGTGAGCGCGGAGATAAAGCCGCATCAGCGCCGTCGTCGGCTCCCCGGACGAGCGCACGGCCGCGTCGAGCTGTGCGGCCATGGCGTGCGCGCCGTCGTGGTTCAGCAGGTCGCGCAAGAGGCACAACACAACGCAGACGGTCGCCAGTCGCTGCTGGCCGTCGATGATTTCATAGGCCCGGTCTTCCGGTAGGATGAACGGGCGATCCCACGCCTCACTCGGTTGCCATGTGCGGTCCAGCAGAACGATGGGTCCCAGGGGGTAAAGGCCACCGGGCTGATCGGGGCTTGGCGGCATGGCGTTGCGGATGTCGTCGAGCAGCTTGCCGGCTTCGTTCCAGGTCCAGCTGTACGGCCGCTGGAAGGACGGGGTGGTGAAGATCCGGTCGTGGGCAAGCAATTGCGCCACGTTCATGGTCTGGGAAAAAAAGGATTCGATCATTGACGGCCGCCACCATGTGTACGCTGAGCTTCGGGCGAGCCGGCAACACTGCCCGCAATGATGACGAATCGGGTGTTGTGCGCGCAACACTTGGGGCAAAATAGCGCATGGTGCAGGCGCGGCGGTTCCAGACCGTTTGCGGGGTTGACCGTCAAACCATTCGTGAAACTGCAACAATTGAATTGAACGCTGGCAGGGGCACCGTGCAGGTTTTTGTCTTCAAAATCTTTCGGGTGCCCGAATGGGAGGGCCTGTGTGCCTCAGGGCAGTTTGCCGGATCGCCCGATGACCGGCGCGACGGCTTCATCCATCTCTCGGCAGCCGATCAGGTGGCAGGCACGCTCGCGCGCCATTTCAGCGATGTTGACCGCGTTGTCATCGCGGCCATTGCCGCTGACCGTCTTGCGGCGCAGCCTGGGTCTGGCGATCCCGATGCGCGCGCAAGCGGATCGCCTGAGGCGGTCCAGGGCCTCGTCTGGGAAGCGTCACGCGCTGGCGCCCTGTTCCCGCACCACTACGGATTGCTCTTTTTGGAGGCTGTCGTGACACACGTCGCGGTCGACCGTGATCCGCAGGGGGTGCTCGGATTGCCACCGGGTTGGTTGGACGCGGTGTGCGCACAGTTCACCACGGCCACAGACGCTGATGATGGTGCCCGGCCTGCCGCGGGCGGCGCGCCGGACGGGGAGTAACGGCGGCGTGACAGAGAACCGTCGGTTTGCCGCCGGGCGCCCGCGTGCGCCGCTCCTGTTCGGCCTGGCCCGCCGCGCCCTGTTCCAGCTTGACCCTGAAACCGCGCATCGCGTGACCGTGCGTGCACTTGCCGGCGGCGCAGGGCCGGTTGCGCCGCGTGCGCCGTCGCCGCCATTGGCGCAGACGGTATTCGGGCTGTCGTTTGCGCATCCGCTGGGGCTCGCCGCGGGCTTCGACAAGGACGCCGAGGTGCCTGCCCAGATGCAACGCATGGGCCTTGCATTCACCGAAATCGGCACTGTGACCCCGCGACCCCAGCCCGGCAATGCGCGGCCGCGCGTCTTCCGCCTCCCCCATGCGCGGGCGCTGATCAACCGGCTGGGCTTCAACAACGCGGGGCACGACGCGGCTCGGCAGCGTCTTGAACGACTGCGCGGCGACGCGCGCAAGCGCGACCTGCGCCTGGGTCCCATTGGCGTGAACATCGGCGCAAACCGCGACACCGCCGACAAGGTGGCCGACTACGTGGCCGGCGTGCGGGCTTTCGCAGCCGTCGCGGACTATCTAATGGTCAACGTCTCCTCGCCCAATACGCCAGGGCTGCGCGATCTCCAGTCGCCCGATGCGCTTGATCGGTTGCTGCGCGGCGTCATTGATGCGCGTGCCGAGGCCGCCGACGCCGTGGGCAGCGAGACGCCTGTGATGCTCAAGATTGCACCGGACATGACACGAGATGATGCCGTCGCCCTTGCGACACTGGCCGCGCACCGTGGGGTGGATGGGCTTTGCATCTCAAACACAACGGTGGCCCGGCCCGGGATGCGACGCGAGGGTAGCAGGCCCGATCCGCGCTGGGCCGAAGCGGGGGGTCTTTCCGGTGCGCCGTTGTTCGCGCGGTCCACGCAGTTGCTCGCGCAGGTGCGCTGTGCGCTGGGCGATGCGGTGCCACTGATCGGCTGCGGCGGCGTGATGCGTGGGCGTGACGCGCTCGATAAGGTCCTGGCCGGCGCTTGCCTTGTCCAGGTCTACACCGGGCTCGTCTATCGCGGGCCGGACCTCATTGCGGAGACGTTGGATGCGTTCGAGCAGGCCGTCGCGCAAGCGGGCGTGTCGAATGTGGGCGAACTGGTCGGGCGCGATGCGCACGCCTGGGCGCAACAGGATGCGCAAGACTGAGATTTCACCGGTTCAGCCGGTCCGCTGCCCCCGCGCCCGCGCAACAATGGCAACACCGACAGCGACGGCAATCGCCCACAATCCCGTCGTTACGAACACGACGTTGGCTGGCCAGTCGCTGCGGCCGAGCCAGAGTTTGCCACTGCTCAAGAGGAAGGCGAGACCCACAGCAGCGGCAACAATAAAACCGGCGTTGAGGAGCGGCATGGCACGCTGCAATTGCGCGCCGAGTGCGCTGCCATCCTCTCGATCGCCGTGGCGGGCGCGTGCCAGGAGCGTCGCGAGGCCAGCGCTGCCGGCAGCAACCAGCGCGTATGCAACCATATACTGGTGCGCGTGGAACCATTGGTGTGGGCCGAGCGGGGCATACGCCAGCGCCAGTGCGATGGCGCCGACGAGCCCGATGCAGGCCAGGCTGCTGACGCCGAAGCGATAAAGCGCATCCACCCCGCCGCCCGGTGGCGTGGCTCCCGCTGGGCCGCCCGTTTGGCCCGCGCGAAGCTCAGGCGCTGCCCGCCAGACGCGCTCCACACCAAACAAAAGCGCGACCCCGATTGCCCCGGCGGCCGCCCACGTGGGCGAGATGTCCTCGGGCGCGCGCGCGAGCACCGTGCCGATCACGAAGCCTTCAAGGGCTGCTGTGAGCGCCTGAACCGTTACGGATCGCTTCATTTCGGTATCCGTGGTTTCAACCAAGGCGCTGCTCCAACAATCGGTACCCGGGCAAACGGGCCACGGCGGCTTCAACCGGTCAGTCGGCCCGAACGGGTCGGGTCAGTCAGCCCGAGGCGGATGCTGCACCGCCCGCGTCACCGCCGGTCTTGGCGCTGACGGCGGCCTGCGCGCGCAGCGACAGCACGCTGAGAATGGCGAGCGCCAACCCGCCGAAAAAGAATGCGTTGTTGCCGGCCCAGTCGTTCGACCAATCGCGCGGGCCAGACAGGGTCAGGCCAATGCGGTCCATCTTGCCGTCAATGAAGAGTCCGAGCATCACGATGGTCATTCCGACGCATTGTAGCCGTGCCAGCCATTTCGACTGCACGAGCGCGCTTGCTCCGGGCCCTTCGGAGACGCTGTTCTGGATGCGGATGGATGAGACGGCCGCCAATATTGCTGCCACGCCGAACGCGAGGCTGAACTGCCACCACTCCTTCCAGTCAAGGAATGCCACATAGCTGATCGCCACCGTCAGCCCGCCCCAGGCCCAGATGAGCCCCATGTACTGCGCATCGCGCGCGGCGAGCGCATGGGCGCTGTCGCCGTTCTCCAGTGCGCGGGCCTGATCCTGATGGCACAGCGCGACAACCGTCAGCGCACCGAGCGCGGCAACAAGGGCGTGGATGATCGGCAGTTCGGCCGCCGCAAACGCGACCATCAGGGCGCCCGAGACGGCAAGGTTCAGGGCGGCGATCATCAGTAATGACATGGCACTGTCTCCGGATCTCTGTTGGCGTTTCGCGTGCGGCGCGGCGCTTGCAGCAAGGTTGCGACGGTGGTGTGCATTAGGCGGCTGCGAGTGCGGGTGCGGATGGCGAGCGTTGTTGTGTAACGCGTCTTCTGATGGCATGGCCAAAGCCTGGACGCAAGGCGTTTCCGCTTTGGGGTGCGCGTCTGTGACAGGCCCCCAAGATAGGCTCCGAGATAGGCCCAGAGGATCAGGCTGGTGCAAATGCTCGCCGACCGCGCTGTGCTCCGGCTGAGCCTGCACCAAACGCCCGTCTGGCGCCGCCGACGGGTGATTTCTCTTGACCTGGGCGGGCTTTCGTGGCCCATACCGCCGCTCATGCGTGCACTGGCGCAATGCCACCGCACGCGCTTGACACTTTCATCCATTTCCACGGTTCCAGGCCACGTGGCGACGACGCGGGGCTGAACCGGTGTTTGAGGCATCGCATGGCGAATACGAAGTCAGCCAAGAAAGCCACACGCGTCATTGCGCGCCGGACGGCCGTCAACAAGGCACGGCGCTCTGAGATGCGCACGTACGTCCGCAAGGTTGAAGAGGCGATCAAGACTGGTGACGCGGCGGTGGCACTGGCAGCCCTGCGCGCGGCTGAGCCATTGATCGTTCGGGCTGCGCAGAAGGGCGTGCTGCATAAGAGCACGGCGTCGCGGAAAGTCTCGCGTCTTTCGCAGCGTGTGAAGGCGCTGTCAGCAGGCGCGTAACGACGCCTGGATGCGACGCTTTCT
>CAZGNQ010000078.1:0-11521 GCA_964527285.1 uncultured Hyphomicrobiales bacterium
CAGGCGGGTCAAATCGCGGCTGCACGTACTCCGCGCCAACGCAGCGCCCATAATCTCTGCCGGCACTGGTTGTCACGTATGGCCGGCAGCCGTGCCGATCAGCGTCGCAACATGCACCGTTATCGCGCCTGTCTGCGCCAACAGAGCCAAGGCAACGGCTAAACCATCGGTGAGCCTTGTAACGTTGATGGCGCGAAACGCTTCGGCCTAGGCACTTGCGATCAATGCCTTTAGCTCAGCCTTTGCTGCCTGGAGCTTTGCCGCACTTTCAGTGTCGAGGTCCGGGCGACGCAGATGCAGGCGTTCCAGCTTTTCGGTGATGATGTGGGCAACCAGCGCACGCATCACCCACTTATCGTCCGCCGGAATGGCATGCCACGGCGCCCAGGGTGTGCTCGTCGCCGACAACATATCACCAATGGCGTGATCGTAGGCCTCCCAATGGGCGCTTTCGGCCAAATCACGGGATGAAAACTTCCAGGTTTTTGTAGGGTCTTCGAGGCGATCCAGAAAACGCTGGCGCTGCTCCGCCTGGGACACATTCAGCCAGAACTTGAGGATGACTGTGCCGTTGCGCACCATGTGGCGCTCAAAGGCGTTGATATCCTCAAAACGCTCATTCCAGATATCATCCGTCACCAAGTGGCGGGGCAGCTTTTGTGCCTCCAGAATGGCTTCGTGAACGCGGACAACCAGCACTTCTTCATAATACGAGCGGTTGAAAATACCGATGCGCCCGCGCTCCGGAAGAGCCTTCCAGCATCGCCAGAGGTAATTATGATCCAACTCCTCTTTTGAGGGCGCCTTGAATGAAAAAACCTGACAGCCCTGCGGATTGACGCCGGACATCACATGCTTGATCGTGCTGTCCTTGCCCGCGGCGTCACGGCCCTGGAAAATGATCAGAACGGAATGGGTATCGCTGGCGTACAGCCGTTCCTGCACGTCAGCCAATTCCTCGCGTTGATCCTTGAGAAAAGCCTTGGCTTTTTTCTTGAGTTTTTTATCCGTCAGATCCGCATATCGCCCCCGGGCTTGCCAGCGCGTGCTTAGAGCGGCGGCATCCACGCGCGTTCCTGGCGCAATGGCAAACCGATTGAAATCAATGTCATCGTGCATGCGTTATTCCCAACGCGCACCCTCCAACCGAGCCGGCCACTGATCTGGAGGGGCCACTGCATCAAGCCGCCGGCCGGGCCGCAGCTTTGTCAACGCAGAGGATGTGGACCCACCAGTGCACCGGAACGCTTGCTCAAGTGGTGGCGCTTAGGCGTTCACCCACGAAAAAACTTGTGAGTGGTCCGGTGAGCCTGCGGGCGGCACTCTCGTCGTTGGCGGTCACTTAACCGGCGGCCAGCCGCTCCATCACCGCGTCATCGACCTCGAAGTTGGAGTAGACGTTCTGCACGTCGTCATCGTCTTCGAGTGCGTCGATGAGCTTCATCAGGGTGCCAGCCTTGTCCTCATCAACGGGCGTGTTGGTCTGCGGACGCCACGTCGGGTTGACGCTTTCCGGCTCACCCAGCGTGCCCTCCAGCGCCTTGGCCACCTCACCCAGGTCCTCGAACGCACAGATGATGGTGTGCCCCTCTTCACCGGAAGCCACATCGTCCGCGCCAGCCTCGATGGCGGCCTCCATCACGGCGTCAGCATCCCCGGCGCCGGCCGGGTAGACGATCTCCCCCACCCGGTCGAACATGAAAGAGACCGCGCCGGTCTCGCCCAGGTTGCCGCCGTTTTTTGAAAAGGTGGCGCGCACACTGGACGCGGTGCGATTGCGGTTGTCCGTCAAGGTCTCGACGATGATCGCAACGCCGCCGGGCCCATAGCCTTCGTAACGGACCTCGTCGAAACTCTCCGTGTCGCCACCCTCGCCCTTGGAAATCGCGCGCTCGATGTTGTCCTTGGGCATGGATTGGCCCTTGGCGTTCTGAATGGCCAGACGCAGGCGCGGGTTGGAGTTGATATCTGCACCGCCGACCTTCACGGCCACGGCGATCTCCTTGGCCAGTTTGGAGAAGATCTTGGAGCGCTTCTTATCCTGCGCGCCTTTGCGGTGCATAATGTTCTTGAATTTACTATGCCCTGCCATGTGCCCCTCTGGCGCTCTTTCAACGGAACGGCGGTAAGTGCTCGGTTTGTCTGCGGACGGTCCGGAGACCGGTGGTGTCGAAGCGCCGGAAGCGGGACCGCAGACCGCGGGGTGCCGTCGGATGTCGTTGTGCCCACCCCGCTGCGATCGCATGCTTATAGACGCGCGTTGCGGGCGTCGCCAAGTGGGGCCGCACCGCAAGGTGGCGGCAGCCGTGCCGTCGAGGTGGTGACCTCGAACGTCGTAGCAGGTCGCTCACGGCGGACGGGACGCATCTTTGGAGATAAGTGATGTTGGGATCGCGCCTGATCGCCGGCCTGTTTGCATTGACGCTGGGGCTGATCATCGCCTCGCCGTGGGCCCTGGCACCGCTTCTTGCCACCGCGACGCAAGCGGCCGCGCAAACAACCGCAAGCTGCATCGCCCAGCACAGCACCCTGCGGCGCCTCGCCGGCTCCGCCCGCTTCACCATCGAAGCCCCGGACCGCCTGAAGGTTGGCGAAACCATCACCGTGCGCTGGCAGGTGGACGCTGAATTCCCGACGCGGGTGCCAGCCTACCTCGCGCTCGCGCTGCCGGACGCCATGCGCATCCAGGCCGATCTCGGCCCACAACAGCAAGCCGACCAGTACGGCAATGTGCCCCTTCGCAAGCCCATAACAGGCTACATTGCGCTGCCGTCAACGACACGGAACCCACACGGCATGTCATTCGGGCGGCCAGGCGATCCGCTCCATGATGAGGCTTCGGGGTTTGCGCGTCGCTGGGGCCATGCGCGCATCCTGGTGCCACTGCACCAGCCCGGCAGCCGCCAGCGAGGATCGTTCCAGATCAAGCCCCTGCGGGCCGGCCGTTGGACACTCACCGCCAACGTCATCACCGGCCTTGCGTGCGGTAGCGAGCGGCTCTCGCAGGAGCGCTCGCGAACCATCACGGTGGAGGCAAGCGCGCCCGAGATCATCGTCCAGGACCCCTACTCACTCGACGCACCCGATCAGGTCATTGTCGCCAATTCAGGCCGCCATCGCGCCCATGTGTTCAAGGGGCGCTACCGCGTCTTTGATACCGCGACCGGCGCCAAGATCGTCGACCGGGCCGGGCACGACCCTAATTTTTCTCCCACATCGCGCTACGTTGTCGCCGACATCGCGGACAACGACGGCATGCATTTCGAAGTGGTGGATCTGCTTGACGGGCGCGTCATCTCGCTGCCCGTCGGCCCGATGATCGCGTTTGCCGAGGGTGATGCGGTGCTCGTCGATGCCTTGCCGCGTCTGGGGGGCCTGTCGGCAGAGCAGTTGCTCATCGATGTGCCGGAACAGCGCGCCGCAAAGCTCATGGAAATCGGGCAAGGTCCGGGAAGCTGCAACGCGTGTGCGGGATGGGACAGCTCAGGTGTGCGCGTCGACCTCGACAACGGTGTGGTGGTCTTTGCGGGCGGCTTCGGAGAGGAAGCCACACTCAATGCCTGGTCGGGCGCCCGCTCAATCGCGGCAAAGGACGCTGATGACCTGCGTGCGACCATGGCGCGCGATTACCAGGTCGCGCCGTTCGCCGTGCCAGATAAGCGGCTGAGCTGGAGCGCGCTGCAGTACGCGCACGCGGCCCATTACAGCGCCGAAGACGCGGAGATCTTTGCCGATCAGAGTTGGTACAAGGCAGCGATGGCCCTTGCCGACCGGCGCGTGGTGCACAACGGCGTTGACCCGCGCGACCGCGTGAGCGTTCCCGCACTGTTGAACCAGGACGCTGAGGCAACGCAGGTGGCACTTGCCACTGGAGACTGGCGCGGACAGGCCCGGGCAGCCGCCGGTGCGCAGGACACGGGCCAGCGCCGCCTGATCGAAAGCCTGGCGCTCTTCGGCCTCGCCGTTCTGCCGCCAACGCAAAAGGAACGGGCCTGGCCCACCGCGGCCATCGAGGCGGCACGCACCGGCGACAACCGCTTCCTCACCTATGAGGCGCAACAGGATCTGCAGGCACCGGCCATCAAAGCGCTGGAGCAACGATTCCTGGCGGCGTTCCCGGCGCTGAAGCGGCTCTTCTCCACCTATGACAAACCGGAATACGTCACCTTCCCCTACGACGGCAATTTCGATGACACGGCGCGCATGGAGTTTGACCGCCATCTGATGGGCGCCTGGCGGTGGGACACCTTCAATGGCCCGCTTTGGCTGTTGCAGTTGCACGTGATCGAGGGCTCCGGCGCGTTCGGCAGTGGCGCGCTGTTGCTCGTGGATAAAAAGGGCGCGCCAGGCGGGCGCATCGTTAATCTCTCTGGCGCACTCGGCGGCTTCTGGGACGGCTCATACGGCACCAATTTCGGCTCCACACTGCTGGTCACCGACCTGGTCTTCGATCGCTACCTGCTGCTCGCGTCCCGCCCCTCACAGACCATCGCGGTGTTCGACATCCAGACCGGCCAGCGGACCATGCTGCGCACGAACGTGCCTCAGATCGATCTGCTGGAAAGCCTGCACCTGACGGCGGATTTCGCCAATGTCCTGCAGGTGAACAACGACGGGCAGTTTTTCCTCCATCGGATCAGCGATGCGACCACGATACTGAGTGGGCGGTTCGTCGATGACGAGCTTATTCTCTACGACAACCAAGGCTATTATTCCGCCACCTTCGAAGGTGCCCACTTCGTACAACTGCGCTTCCCTGGCCGCGCGGGGCTTTACACCTTCCAGCAATTTGCCTCCGTATTGGAGCAGCCCGAGCGCATCGCGGCCATCATCGCAGGTGCGCCGGTCGATCCCCGCAGTCCCGGCCTGACACCTCCGCCGGAACTGGACGTCACGCTGGCGGTTGATGCTGCCGGATCTCACGTGCTCAAGGCCATCGCCCGCGCCAGCAACCGCCTCGCTGGCGTGCGGGTGTTTGCCGATGGTCAGTTGATCGCGCGTGTCGCGCTGGACGGCCAACAAGCAGAGCGCACGATCCGCCTGCCCGATCTGGGCGGCCGGCATACACTGACGGCGCTTGCCACCGACAGGCGGGGGTTTGTCTCCCTGCCCAGCACGCTGCGGCTTGATCCGGGTGGCACGCAAAAGGGGCTCGTGTTCGGCCTCTTTGCCGGCGTTGATACCTACCGTGATCCGCAGCTGAGCGATCTGGGCTTTGCGGTTGCCGACGCTGAGCGCGCCGAAGCGGCTTTTTCATCAGCGCTCGGTGGCCGCGCCAGCACCACACTCCTGCGCAACGCCGCCGCATCGCCCGACGCGCTACGGACGGCCATTGCCGATATCGCCACCAAGGCGCAGGACGGGGACACAACCGTGTTCTTCTTTGCTGGCCATGGCCTGCAAGGGTCGGACGGGCGCTTCTATCTGACCAACACGGCCTTCGACGCCTCCCAACCAAGCGCGACCGGGCTTTCCTGGCAGGATCTGGCGCGTGCCTTGAGCGCCGTGCGCGGACGCATCGTGATTTTCATCGACGCCTGCCACTCCGGCAGTGCCAACGCGGACATCGCCACCAACGACGGCGCGGTGAGCGATCTGATCAACGGCACATCTCGCCCTTTGCTGGTGTTTGCCGCAGCCAAGGGCCGGCAATTCTCCTATGAGCATCCGGACATTGGGGGAGGCTATTTCACCCACGCGCTGGCGCAGGCCCTGACGACTCAGCGCAAAGACCACGACACCAACGGCAACGGCGTGCTGGAGGTGAGCGAGTTGTATCTCGCATTGAAGGGCCGGGTGAGCGCGGCAACCGCACGCGCGCAGACGCCGTGGCTCGCCCGCCGGGACCTGATCGGCGATTTCGCCCTGTTTTAAGGCCGTGCGCGCACGGTGAGCCGGCTGTGAGCCCGCTGTGAGCCCGGGGGTGGGGTGGCCTGCTGGCGAGCAAAGGCCTCACACGGGCCTGCCGGCGCGGCGCAGCACCGCCTTGAAGACGGCGTTGTGATCATCGCCGCCGTCGCCGCTTTCCACCAGTTCTGCGTAAAACGCCGCAGCCAGTTGCGCGAACGCCAGTTCCAGGCCCTCCGCCTGCCCGGTCGCCACGATCCCGCGCATGTCCTTCAGCTGCACCTGCGCCGTGCCGCCGGCCCGAAAATCGCGCGTCACCATCCGCCGACCGTGGTTGCGCAGAAGTGGCCCATCGGCAAACCCGCCGGCCACCGCGTCGATGAAGGCACCGGCATCACCGCCCCCCGCTTCGCCCAACGCGATGGCCTCGGCGATGGCGCACAGCGTGCCGCCGACAATCGCCTGGTTGGCCTGCTTTGTCAGTGAGCCGGCGCCCGCCGCCCCCACGCGGGTCACGCGGCCGAGCGGCGCCCACACCGGACCGAGCCGATCGATCACCTGGGCGTCGCCGCCGGCCATGATCGCCAGTGTGCCGTCGCGCGCGCCAGCCTCACCACCTGAGACGGGCGCGTCGACGTATGCGAGGCCCCGATCCGCTGCCGCGCTGGCCTGCGCCCGCGCCTCGTGCGGCGTGATCGAACTCATCACCATCCCGGCGCCGCCTGCCGGCATGGCCTCCAGAATGCCACCGCCGCCCGCCGCGGTGCCCGTCAGCACGTTGTCCACGGCCGCACCGTCGAAGACCATGACGATAGCCGCTTCGCAGTCCGCCACAGCCTCACGGAGCGTTGCATGCTCCCTCGCGCCGGCAGCGATGGGCTTGTCCGCCTTGCCCGGCGAGCGGTTCCAGACCGCCACCTCATGCCCCGCCCGGCACAGACGCACCGCCATGTGTGCGCCCATGATCCCCATGCCCAGCACCGCCACACGCATTGCTGTTTTCCTCCCCATGGCGCCACACGCATCGCCAACACGCCGGCACGCCTGGGACAGGTGCTGCCGCGCCCGCACACGCGCCCGATCCCCGGCCAGCGTTGGACTTGGCCAAGGAATTGCGCCACCAATCACAAGCGGGTCAAATCGTTCAGCCCCGATCACCCGCCTCAGCCTGCATGAAAGTCCAGCCGCAATGACCACTGAACCGCTCGGCATCACGGCCATCGGCGCAACGCGGGGGTCATCTGCTCCAGAGCGCCCGGCCAATCCCATCGCGCACAGAGCCGGCGACGTGGGTGCGATCCGCGTCGCTTTCCTCTCCAGCGAGGCGCCGGACGCGCTGGCGGCCCTGAAACGTCTCACGGAGCTCTATGGCAACACGGCCGCGCAAGACGCTGACGTGGTCGTGGCGTTGGGCGGCGATGGGCTGATGCTGCAGTGCCTCCACCGCCTGATGGGCAAGGGGGTGCCGATCTACGGCATGAACCGCGGCTCGCTGGGCTTCCTGATGAACGAGTATCACGAGGCCGATTTGCTGGAGCGACTTGTGGCGGCCGAGGTCAGCGTGATCCATCCGTTGCGCATGCGCGCGGTGGATCGCAACGGCGAGACGCATGAGGCCCTTGCCATCAATGAGGTATCGCTCTTCCGCCAGCGCCATCAGGCCGCAAAAATAGCGATCTCGATCGACGGCAAACAGCGCCTCGATGAACTGGTCTGCGACGGTGTTCTTGTCTCCACGCCCGCCGGCAGCACTGCCTATAATTTGTCTGCCCACGGGCCCATACTGCCCATTGCAGCACCGCTGCTGGCGCTCACCCCCATCAGCCCGTTCCGCCCCAGGCGCTGGCGCGGGGCCATCCTCAACAGTGGTGCCCGGATCTCACTGAAGGTGCTCGAGGCGGACAAGCGACCCGTGAGCGCCGTGGCCGACCATGCGGAATTTCGCTACGTGGAACGCGTCGACGTTGAAGAGGCCACCGGCACGGACCTCCACATGATGTTCGATCCTGGCCGCGCACTCGATGAGCGGGTGCTCACCGAGCAGTTCCTCTACTGATCCTGTCGGCTGTCACCACCCGAACAGCATCCACGTCCAGCTGCGCGCACGCGGATTTTTGTCCCCTTCCAGTTCCGGCTCCAGGCGCAACGGACGCGCGGTCGTTGGCGCAGTCCGTGATGCCGTGCGCAATGGCTTGGCTGGGACTGCGTTGCCCTTGCCACCCTGGCGAACTGCGCCCGTCGCCGCGCCCGTTCCATCAATACGCGCCGCCGCGCGCCGTGTCCCGTAGCCCGTGTCCGTTCCGGCGCCAGGCGCTCTCTCGTCGGCGGCCGGATCGCTCAGCCAACGCTCAGTGGCCGCCTCGCGGGCGCTGTCACTGAGAAAGCCGCTCGGCGCAATCAGCGGCGGCACGTAGGCCACGCGCGACAGGGCGACGGCCTTTCCCTGTTGCGCCGCCTGAGCGGTGACCGGCGTCTGGAAATCCGACAGATCAAGCGAAGGTGTTTCGCCCGACACCGCCGCCTGTGCCGCACCGGGGCCGTTGCCGAGCGCAAGCTCTGGCGAGGGCGCACGCGTTGCCGCCCGCACCACGGCGCGCTGCGCATGGGGGCGCTTCACGTGGCGATGGGGTCGTGGCAGTGCCGCCATCCACCGCCCGGGGCGCAACCGGTCCGTCAACCGTGACAGGCTGAGCCCAATCGCCTCCCCGCGAACGGGGATGTCAGACGCCTCAACATCATGGCGGGCAAATGTTTCAGATCCGAGATTGACAACCCTGATCTTGTTGGCGGGCGGCAGTGCGCCGGGCCGCTTGACCGTTTTCAAGCGCAACTCGGGCAGCAGATCGCCAGTGACTTGGAGGGCCGCGATACGAGCCACGGGTTGCGTGGCCGCAGCTGGCGCCCGCGTCGCTTCTTCGGCCAAGGCCTCACGCGCGCGTTGCGCGGCCGCGTCGCGCAGTTCGACAGCCGCGCTGCGCAGGTGCTCCATCCAGGCGTCGGCCTGGACCGGAAGCTGCGGTTCGCCGACATCGGCAACGCCTGCTTTTTCTTCGGCCAGGGCGATGATGTCGGTCAGTGTCGGAAGGGGCACAATCAGCCGACGCTCGCCAGGCGATGACTGGCGACCACCCGCCACACCAGGGGCACTGTCCGGTGCGGCCCCCACGGCCTCGCCGGGTGTTGCCGCGGCGATCGCAACGGTCTCGCGGGCCTCTCCGTGCAGGTCGTGGTCACTCAACGCGACGTCAACTGCACCGGGCGCGGCGGGCAGCAGGGTGCGCGCGGCAACCACCTCGATCTCGCCACCGATGGAGGTTTCCACTGTCGTGGCCGCCTCGGCAATGTCCGCCGCCACGCCTGCAAGCGCCGTCGGCTCGAGCGCATTCTGCCTGCGGGCCGCGTCAGCGCGGCGCGGCAGATGGGCCAGAGCAATCGTGATCGGATCGCGGATTTCAGACCGCTCGCGCGCGAAGGTCTTGCCGAGCGTCGCATAGACCTGCGCCAGGGTCTGCGGCGTGCCGTTCTTGAAGAACAGCCGGCGATGGTTCGATGCCACGCGGCCGAACACGCGGTCAGCCGGGCGTGCAGGAATGCGCTCAAGCGCTTTGAGATAGCGGGTCGCGCCGGAAAGGCCCATCAGGTGGACGAGGTAAAGATCGGCCGGGCGCACGTCGCGATCCAGCCGCTGGGCGAGAATGGTCGCATTGTCACGGGCAAAAAGCACAGCCATGAGCGCCGACAATTCCTTGTTTTGGCGCAATTCGAGAATGCGATCGTTGTTTGCAGCGTCTTGAACAATGAGCCTGCCCGCACCATCCGTCTTTATGGCTTCAGCCAGTGTCCCATAGCCAAACGTTTCTCCGTGATCGCGCACCAGACGGAGCCACACGGCCTCCGAAAAACGATAGATGCCCTGGGTGTGGTGGTTCTTCATCCGTTTTGAGATACGCACCAAACGGCGCAATTCAGGCGCAACGGCTTTCAGAAAGGCATCGTCGCGATCATCTTCGGATGAGAGAAAGCGTGTTGTGGCTGTAACCGAGGTGGCCGCCACCGCGTTATCACGCGCCGTCGTTTGCTCTGAAGACGGTTTTTCCGCGCTCGCGACCGCGCTGGAATGGCCAGCGTCCTCGACCGCTGCCGGTGCCACGGTCGCGGCCGGCATTGGATCAGGCCCAGCAGCGAGTTGCGCAGCCAACGAAAACGCCAAAACAAGGTGGTGTGGAATATCAAACGCTGCCGACATGGCGTGTTCCCAGCTTTCCGCGATCGAGCGAATCGGACGCGAAAGTTAATCACGGTTGACGTCGTTTGCTGGGAGGATGGTTAACAGGGATTAAAGATTATTGCTCGGAATGATCTATGGGACTCAACTTCTCAAGAATTACGATCCTGCGTTGTATAATTCAATCCTGAGGTGCGCAACCCGTGGTTGCATGGTGTTTTCTTACGGTGATTGGCGTTAAGTGGCGCCTGCTCGCAGAAGCGTCGTTGCCCGGCGCGAGGCCCATGACACTGCCGAGCTGGACGCCGGCGCCATCGCCGACGCCCCGGTCGTGGGCTCGTGTTCCGGTTCTGACATTTGCGCAGCCTCAGCATCAGGCGCGGGAGCAAATGGCAGAACCAGCAGGAACACGATCACCACATCATTTATAGCGCGACGTTTCATCTGACGTTCGGATTCGAGATCTCCAGCAGGTGAGACCAAACGTCAGATTCGCTACGCTGGCCATCAAGATCCGTATTTCACGGAGCAGCCGTAAGCGCGCGTGACGGCAGGATCAGGGCTTTTACCCGCCTTTACCGCTTCAAGTGCAGCATTAACGTAATTGGTCGCCGTCTCGACGTCCGAGAGGCGCGTGCTGGGCTTGTCGTCGATAGCGCCGCGATATTGCAGCATCCCCTCGGCATCGATCACGTACATATGGGGTGTGGTGCGCGCATCAAACATCCGTCCAACGGCACCGCTTTCATCCAGAAGCACGTGGGTTGGCGCCGCATCGCGCTTTTGCGTCAACTCATCTGCTTGTGCCGACGACACATGACCCTGGGTGCCCCTTGCCGACGAGATCACCGAAAGCCAGACTACGCCTTCATCGGGCGCGCGCTTTTGCAGGTTTTGCATATTGGACGTTTCGTAATGCTTTTTGACATACGGGCAGTCGTGATTGGTCCATTCAAGGATTACGGTGCTGCCGCGTAAATCCTTCAGATTAATCGTTTCTCCCTTTGTATTAACGGCGGAGAATTCAGGCGCTGGCGCCCCAACGTCCGGCGCGGCGTTGGCGGACGCCGCCATCGCGAAAGTGCCGGCCATGGCCACAACGGCGGCTGCGGCCAGGCTCGGGGTGGTTCGCCGTGTGGCAGGTCTCGACGTGTGAAAACGGGTGAGCATGCAAATCTCCTCACTGGTCGAACAGGCCCGGAATGGGGCAAATGGCCCTCAGGCTGAACGCAGGTCGCGCCACCTTCGGGCATCGATCCGTGCCCCGCGTGCATGCGGACACGAATGCGGCTGAGCACTGCGCAATCCTTGGTCGCGTCAGTGCGGTGTCTCGAGTTCAAGCAATGCCGTCTGCTTCACCTGCAGTGCGTTGATCTTTTCGAGCATGAGGCTCTCGGTCAGGATCTGCGGCAGGACCTCGGCCGGCGCGGCTGGGTCGGACGGATAGAG
>CAZGNQ010000078.1:11621-12798 GCA_964527285.1 uncultured Hyphomicrobiales bacterium
CGCGATAACGCCGCCGGCGCTCATGGCGCGCTCACCGTGCACAGCGCCGAAGGCCACGCCACCGGCCAGCACCAGAAGCCCCACGAGGGCGCCCGCCGGCACGCCCGCAAGGCTTGCCCGCGGCGCGCTTGCGCCCCCGCTGCGCCCCACCAGCCAGCATCCAAACGCTGTGGCCAGAAGTGCAAGCCCGGCCGCCTCCACCGCCGCAGTGCCAATCTGATGTGTGAGCACCCAGATCAGCCACGCCGTGGTCGCATAGAGCGGGAAGGCCAACACCTGGCGCGTCGTCTCCATCCACGGCCCCGGGCGCGGCAGGAACCTGGCCAATGCCGGCACGAGGCCCACCAGCGTCAGCGGCAACGCAAATCCGACACCGAGCGCCATGAGCACCAGGAAGGCCACGGGCAGCGGCTGGAACATCGCATAGCCAATCGCCGCCGCCATGAACGGTGCCGTGCACGGTGTGGCCGCGACGCTCGCCAGGACGCCTGTGAAAAAAGACCCCGAAAGCCCGTCGCGCCGGGCGAGGCCGTCCCCGACCCCTGCAAAGCGCCCTGAAAACTCAAACACGCCGGACATGTTAAGGCCCAACGCAAAGAACAGGGACGCAATCGCCACCACAAAGATTGGTGACTGGAACTGGGTGCCCCAACCGAACCCTTCGCCCGGCGCCCGCAATGCCAAAAGCAAAGCCCCGAGTGCTGCGAAACTCACCAGCACACCTGCCGCATAGGCAAAGGCCGCACGCTGATTGTGGGTGAGCGACCGTGATGACCGCGCCAGTTGATCGCCATCGGGCGCGCCATCATCGCTGTGGCGGACGATGGCCATGGCCTTCAGCGACAGAACCGGAAAAACGCAAGGCATCGCATTGAGGATGAGACCCCCGATGAGGGCAAAGGCGATGGCCTGGAACAGCGCCGTGAAACCGCCATCCGCCATGGCGGAGCCCGCGCCACCCGCACTGCCGGCCGCAGAGCCTTGACCCGCCCCTGAGCCTTCAACTGGCGGCGCCAGGGGGGTGTCGCTCTTCTCAAGCGGGCTTGAAAACGAAAAGCCGTTGCGCACGGTCTCGCCGTTCACGGTTTCCGCAATGACGAGGAGGCCGCTCACCTCGCCCAGCGCGTCGCCCTTTAGATCGCCGCGCTTAACCGTCAGCGTCGGCCGGTGCGTTGCC
>CAZGNQ010000079.1:0-12773 GCA_964527285.1 uncultured Hyphomicrobiales bacterium
GAGGCCGCCGTGGGGAGGCTTTGACCGCGGGCGAGCCGAACGGCGCGGTCTGGGCCAACCAGTTCGACAACACGGCCAACCGCCAGGCCCACATCGAGACCACGGCACCCGAAATCTGGCGCCAGACCGACGGCAAGGTGGATGGTTTCGTCGCAGCCGTTGGCTCGGGCGGAACGTTGGCCGGCGTTGGGATGGCGCTGAAGGAGCGGCGCGCGGACGTCAAAATCGCACTCGCCGATCCCATGGGCTCAGCCATGTATGGCTATTACGCCAACGGTGCGCTCAAGGCTGAGGGGTCCTCCATCACCGAGGGGATCGGCCAGGGGCGGATCACAGCCAACCTGGAAGGCGCAAGTTTCGACCATGCCTTCCAGGTGCACGATGCCCGCGCGCTGGACATCGTCTTCAAGCTGGTGCTGGAGGAGGGGCTGTGCATGGGCGGCTCGACCGGCATCAACATCGCTGGCGCCATTGAGCTGGCGCGTGAACTGGGCCCCGGCCACACCATCGTGACGATCCTGTGCGACTATGGCAGCCGGTATCAGAGCAAGATTTTCAACGCGGCGTTTCTGCGCTCCAAGGACCTGCCGGTCCCGCCGTGGGAAGACAATGGCACGTCCGGTTTCGGCGGCGACCTGCCGGTCGTCTTGGAGACCACCGACGCCTGAGCGCGGATGACGCTTTTCCAACGCAGCGACGCCACTGCGTCACCCAACCCGTTCGTCGCACAGCCACTTCGGAGAAAACGCATGCTTTACGATCCAGACCGCTGGCTTGTGGAGACCGAATGGCTGGCCGATCATCTCTCGTCGCCGGACCTCGTGGTGCTCGATGGCTCCTACTCCATGGACCCCTCACGACCGGCGCGGACGGCCTTTGAAGAGGCACACATTCCCGGCGCTCTGTTCTTTGATATTGAGGAGATCTGCGATCCCTCAAACCCCCTGCCGC
This sequence comes from uncultured Hyphomicrobiales bacterium, assembly GCA_964527285.1. Lineage (GTDB taxonomy): Bacteria > Pseudomonadota > Alphaproteobacteria > Rhizobiales > CAZGNQ01 > CAZGNQ01. The sequence continues at coordinate 952 of CAZGNQ010000079.1, forward strand.
ACATGCTGGCCGATCCGGTGCAATTTTCCTCCACAATGCGGCGGATGGGTATCGGAGATGGAAGCCGGGTGATCGTTTATGACAGCGAAGGGCTGTTCTCCGCCGCCCGTGTCTGGTGGAACTTCCGTGCCATGGGCCACGATGACGTGGCGGTGCTGAACGGGGGGCTGAAAAAGTGGAAAGCCGAAGGGCGCCCACTGCAGGACGGGCCTGCCGTAACTCGCTCACCGAAGCATTTCACGGCACGCCGCCAGGCCGAACTGATCCGGGACGCGGACGACATTGCTCGCGCGCTTCAGGCCGGAACGGCCATCGTCGTTGACGCCCGTTCGCTAGGCCGTTTCGTGGGCAACGCACCAGAGCCGCGCGAAGGCATGCGGGCTGGCCACATCCCTGGCTCGCGCAACCTGCACTACAGCGAGTTGGTCAACGAAGACGGGACACTGCGCAGCGTGGATGAATTGAAATCCCTCCTCGCATCGGTCGGCATCGATATGGATGAACGCCGGACCGGTGGCGCGGCGGCGCGCCCCGACGTGATCATGACCTGCGGCAGTGGCGTTACGGCCTGCTCACTGGCACTTGCCATGGCGCTGGCTGGCGATCCCACGGCTGCCGTCTACGATGGCTCATGGTCGGAGTGGGGGGCGGACCACAGCCGCCCGATCGCCACGTCTCCCGATCCGTCCTAAAACGGCCCTGGTGCCGGCGACGCTGCACGTGCCAGCGGCGCCTGCATGTGCCGGAGCGAACCCATTGCACACGCATACCTCGCTCACGCGCGTAATTGCGGTTTTGTCTGCGCCGGCACCAGCCAAACTCAACATGTCAGGAACACGCTTTGGCTGATGCCGACAGCAACCCGCCGAATGCGAACGGCTCCCTCAACGTGAGCACACGTCTTGTGCACACCGGGCGTGGCCAGGAGGATCACTTCGGGTTCGTGAACGTGCCGCCCTACCGTGGCTCAACAGTTCTGTTTGAGGATTGCACGGCGCTGCGCAGCGGAAATGCGCGCTTCAAGTATGGGCGCCGCGGCAACCCGAGTTCCGAAGCGCTGGAAGGTGCCATTACGGAGCTGGAGCGCGGCGCGGACACCGTGTTGGCGCCCTCAGGGCTGGCTGCGGTGGCAGCCACACTGATCGCCTTCACCCGGGCAGGCGATCACATGCTCGTGGCAGACACGGTCTACGGTCCGACGCGTGACGTCGTCTCGCGGCATTTGGCACGCATGGGCGTGACGGCCACGTTCTACGACCCCTGCGCGACGCCCGCCGATGTTCTGGCACAGGCAACGCCAGCGACCCGAATTCTCTATTGCGAAAGCCCCGGCTCTCAAAGCTTTGAGGTGCAGGACCTGCCGGCACTCGCACAGGCCGCGCATGCCCGCGGGTTGATGGTGATTGCCGACAACACCTGGGCCTCGCCGCTCTACTGCCAGCCCCTTGCGCTGGGAGCCGACGTCTCCATTCAGGCCGGCACGAAGTACATTGTCGGCCATGCCGATGCGATGCTGGGTTCGGTCACCGCGAACGCTGAGCACGCGCGCACCTTGCGTGACCATGTGCAAAGCCTCGGCATCTGCGCCGGAAGTGAGGAGGTTTATCTCGGGCTGCGCGGCCTGCGCACGCTTGATGTGCGCCTGGAGCGCCATCATCGCAACAGCCTCGCCGTGGCGCAGTGGCTGGCGACCCAGCCCGGCGTTGCCCGCGTCCTGCACCCAGCCCTGGAAACGCATCCGACCCACGCCCTCTGGCTGAGGGATTTTTCAGGCGCTTCGGGCCTCTTCGGCGTCATCCTCAACACGTCCGACGAGGAAGCCGTTACGCGCTTTTGCGATGCGCTGCACCTGTTCGGCATGGGCTATTCCTGGGGCGGTTATGAGAGCCTCGTCGTGCCGTTCGACCTGGCCCGCCTGCGCTCCGCGACGCCCTGGCCGCGCGATGGCATGCCGGACGGTGCCTGCTTGCGCTTCCACATCGGCCTTGAAGACCCGGGTGATCTGGTGGCGGACCTTGCCTCCGGTTTTCATGCCGCGGGCCTCGATTAACGCGCACCCGGCCTACGCCCGCGGGATGAGTTGCATTGCCATTGCACGACTGTCAGTGCCCGGCCGGTCTGTTCAACGAGGCTTCATGTGAAACCGGATTAGGCTTTGTTGGTCAGTCAACCGTTGAGCGGCGGTTCTGCGGAACCAACAGTCAAACGCGCGCGGAGGAGATGAGGTATGCGTTCGTTCACTCAGGCTCGTCCGGGTTAACCGTTCGTCGCTCCAGCTTTCGCCCCAGGTGGTGTTTCCCCCTGCGACAGTTGCGCATTAAGAAGCCAGATGCAGGCCGACCCGCACTCGGCCCGCCCATCAATGGATCTGCGCGGCCGGTCCATCTGCCCACCGGATCGGCCCGCCGACAGCGGGCACGCCCGCCACACGTGTTCCGGAGACCAGAATGAAGTTCCTCGCTTTTTCCCATCAGGTGGCACACGGATGGCGCGGCTTGTGCGCCGTTGGCATGTTGGCCCTGGTTGCGGCCCTGCCGACATCACAAGCCCAGGCCCAGGGCAGCAATTGCGATCGGCTGCCAACGGCCGCTGAGCGCGAAATCTGCACCAACAGGCGCCTGACGCGGCTCGATGACACCCTCAACGCAATCTACGGCGAATTGCGCGACGCCTTGAGCCGAGCTGAATTCCAGGAATTGCGCGATGCCCAGCGCGACTGGCTGCGGGCCCGCAACCGGTGCGGCACCAGCAAGCCCTGCCTTGCGCGCCGTTATGTGTCGCGGATCGGCGAACTCAAGGAACGCATTGACGACATGGGTCCGCTTGATGATGCGCAGGCCGCTGACATCGCTGCTGATGAGCCAGCGTACGATCCCAACGAGGGGCTCGTGTGGAGCACGCGCAGTTTCAATGATGCCTCCAACAACGGCCGTTTCACCGCCGTCCTGAGCTACGGCATCCCCGAGACGGACGCCGTTGCGTTTGAGGCCGCCTGTGCTGCCGGAACGAGCGCGCGCATTGCGACGGCCATCCTGGGCTACCCGGTCGACGGCATGGAAAACGGCAGCGCGGCGGACGTTGAGCTGTCGGCGGGCTCTTATCGCGGAACGCTGCGGGGCGAGGTCTACGGCGCGCGGCTGGACGAGGGTGTCTCCGGGCTCATCCTGCGGATCGACCTCGATGACCCCGTTTGGGAAGCCCTCGCGCGCTTCCGCACGCTGGAATACAGTGTCGAAGGACGACGCGGACGCTCGCTGAGCCTCTCGGGCAGCAAGTCACCGGTGGACCAGTTCATCGATGCCTGCCGCTCGATGTCGTTCGCTGAACGCCGCTTCACGCGCGCTGACGAGCGGACCGTGCCGAATGCTCGTATTGCCGATCGTCGCTTCGACGAGGACAGCGCGGACTTCGATGACGAAACGCGCAACGATAGAGCCTTCGACGACAGTGCCGATTTCGACGACCCGACAGCGTTTGACGACACGCCGACGCGCCGCACCACGCGCACGGCCGAGATCGATCGTCGCCGGCCCCGCCCGCTCGACGCGCCCTCCGTTCCCGGTCAGCTGAGCTGTGCTGAACTGGGTGAGGTCAGATCGCGGGCGAGCGAGGAAGAGGTGGAGATCACGTTCGTGAACCGCGCCAACGCCCGCCGCAGTGTTGTCTGGATCGATTTTGACGGACAGCCCGTCAACTATGCTGACCTTGATCCGGGTGAGAGCTACGCGGTCAAGACATACCGGACGCATCCGTGGATGTTCACCGACGCGCCGGGCAACTGCCTGGAAATGCTTCTGATCGATGGACGGCTGTCGCGCTTTGAGATCACGCGGCCGAACCAGGATTTCGGTCCGGAGTAAGGGTTGGCTTGGTATGAGCTCAGGCCGTGGACCCGCAGGGTTGACGGAAATACGCAAGGCAAGCGCCGGGCAGGCGCGGAGCCGCTTCGACGAAGTCGGGCCGACTTCGCGCCTTTGCCATTGGCCGTGGACTGTCGGCTTGACATCGCGGGCCGACCACAGCGGCGCGTGAGATCGCTCCAATTGTGCCGAATACGGCAATGTCGGGTTTGCCACCAACTTGGATTTCTTCCCGACGCCACCACTTGCGTGCTGGCCAGCGGGTGCAGGACCATACCGTTGGCGCTTTCTTCATGCATCACGCGCATCACTTGAGGGGGCGCCAGACGGCGTCAGCGATTGTGGGTTGGGCCAGGCCAGTGCGCTATCTTTCAAATCGGGCGATCAGCATTTACGCGCGCCGCAAGGCCAAGGGGCCTGAAGGCGAGCGGATGCTGGCGGGCGTGTCGTTCGCCGAAAGCGCGATCCTGCCGATCTCGGTCGACCTCGTGGCGATCCCGCTGTTTCTGCTCGCGCCCACCCGCATCTGGCGCTTCTGCTGTATCGCGCTGGCCGCCTCCATCCTCGGCGGTCTTGTCGGCTACCTGCTCGGCTACGCCTTTTACGAGACGCTCGGCGCGGGCCTCCTTGACGCCCTCAACATGACCGCCCAGTTCGAGACGCTGCTCGCGGATATGGCAGCCGGGCCGTGGCTGGCAGCCTGGTTCGTGCTGCTGGGGGCAATCTCACCCTTGCCGTTTAAGCTGGTGTGCATCGCTTCCGGCTTTGCTCAGCTCAATCTGCTGCTCTTTTTGGTGTTCGCAGTGGCAGGACGCGCTGCCCGCTTCTTTGCACTGGGTGCCATCTTTTCAGCGCTGCCCGCCGATTGGCGCCAGGCCGTGCTCCGCCATTCAGCCGCCATGTCTGCCGGCATCATCGCCATTGTCATCGCCGGTTTCCTGGCAGCTGGCGCTCTGGCCTGAACCTCACCCCCTTGAGAGCGGCGCGGCTTTTCGGAGCATCACGCGCGCGGACTTGCCACCGGGCGCGTTGCGCGCAATGGGGAGCGCATGAGCGCTGCACCCACCACTGTCTCCTCCCCATCGCCCGACGGTACTGTGCCGTCGCGTCCCATTCGTCTCGGCGTGATTGGCGCGTCCGGCTACACCGGCGCTGATCTGATCCGACTGGCTGTGCGCCATCCCGCCATTGAGATCACGGGCCTCGCAGCCAAAACGCAAGCCGGTCAGCCGGCAGAGACGGTGTTTCCGCACCTGCGCGGTCTGGGTCTGCCGCCGATGGTCAATGTCGACGCCATTGACACGGACGCGCTGGACGTCGTCGTCTGCGGCCTGCCGCACGCCACCGCGCATGAGATCGTGATGGCCGTGCCTGACCGCGTCCGCGTGATCGATATGTCAGCCGACTTCCGGCTGAAAGACGCCGCGCTTTACGAAAAATGGTATGGGCCCCATCCAGCGCCCCATCTGTTGGCGGACGCGGTTTATGGCCTGACAGAACACAACCGGGCAGCCGTGCGTGACGCTCGCCTCGTTGCCTGTCCGGGCTGCTACCCCACAGCCACACTGCTGGCCCTGTTGCCGCTGGTGAAGGCCGGCCTCATCATGCTGGAAGACATCATCGTCGACGCCAAGTCAGGCGTCACGGGCGCTGGGCGTGGTGCCAAGCAGGCCACGCTCTTTTCAGAGGTTGGGGAAGGTTGCGCCCCCTACGCCATCGGTGCCCATCGCCACGCGCCTGAGATCGAGCAGGAACTGGCGCGCGCCAGCGGCACTGACGACGTCATTATCAACTTCACGCCGCACCTGATCCCCATGGCCCGCGGTGAACTGGTGACCTGCCACGTGCGGATGGTTGGCCAGACCCGTGAAGCCGACCTCAAAGCGGCCCTGCGCGACGCCTACGCCAACGAGCCCTTTGTGCAGGTGCTCGGGCCAACGCCGATCCCTGCCACCCAGCACGTGCGGGGCTCCAACACGTGCGTGATCAACGCCTTTGAGGACCGCATCCCTGGCCGGGCCATTGTGATCGCCGCGCTGGACAATCTCGTGAAGGGCTCGGCCGGCCAGGCGTTGCAGAACCTCAACCTGATGTTCGGCCTTGATGAGACGATGGGCCTTGAGCAGGTCGCCTTGTTCCCTTGAGCGTCCCGCCGGCAATCTCCGCCCACGCGCGCGATGTCATGGTGTCCCTGGCAACGCGCCTCCTGGGAGCACGTCGCCTGGGATCTCACCTCCTGGCATCGCACGCCCCACCCGCTCGCGCAGGAAATCGATCATGACCCGCACCTTCTGCGGCAGGTAGGCGCGACTGGGGTAAAGCGCCCAGGCGGCTGTGTCGAATGTCGTGGCCGTGCAGTCATGGTCTGGGAACAGATCAACGAGCCGCCCGCGCGCAATGTCGTCAGCCACGAGCCAGTCGGCCAGAAGCGCAGGCCCCAATCCATCGCGCACCGCACTGCGCAATGCCAGCGCGTTTGCCACGACAAGCCATCCGCCGACCTCGACATCGAACGGTGCGCCTGCGTTGGTGGCGTTCCCACCCTCGACATCCGCCGATTTGCGCGCGCGGAACCACCATCGGGCACGGTAATCCGGCAGGGCGAAGCGCACGCACTGATGCTGCGCCAGTGCACCGGGGTCAGTGAGCGGCTTGTGGCGGGCCAGATAGGCGGGCGCTGCCACGACGCGGTAGCGCGTGGCCCGCAGACGGGTGCTGATCAGGTCCCCTGCAGGCGCGGGCGCGAGCCGCACCGCCAGATCGACGCCGTCGGCCAACAGATCGAGATTGGCATCATTTGCCAGCAATTCCACCGAGATCTCAGGATACCGCGCATGGAAATCGCCCAGGTGCGGCACGATACACTCGTGGGCGAAGGCGACCGATGCGGTGAGTTTGAGCGTGCCTGACGGCGTGACGCGAAGCGCAGCCGCCTCCTCACGCGCGCGGTCCAATTCTTCCAGCAGCGGCGCCAGCCGGGCCAGGTAGACGGCGCCGGCCTCGGTGACGTTCAGCGCGCGGGTGGTGCGCTCGAAAAGGCGCAGTCCGATGGCCGCCTCCACCGCGGCGACGGTGCGTGACACCGATGACGGATCGACATTCAGCACCCGCGCTGCGCTGGCAAAGCTGCCGTGCTTCCCCACCAGTGCGACCGTCTTGAGGGCTTGCGTGTCCATTCATGCAGAATGCGCACGATGCCACTGCTGATCAAGGCGTTCTACGCCCTCTTCTCACGAATAGTGTCTCTCGTGGCCCAACACGTGGCCCATCGAGCCAAACACGAGGACACTGACGCAAATGATACGCACGCTGATCGCAAGCATTACCGCCACAGCCATTGCGGCCGGACTGTTCACGGCTGCCGCGCCTGCCACGTCGCACGCAGCGCCCAAACCATGGACGCTGGATCTGGGCCATGCCCACGTCGGGTGGGAGATTGATCACATGGGTCTCAGCCGCACCGTCGGCCAGTTCCGCAAGTTCGACGGCACCTTTTTGATCGACGAGGCTGACCCCACGAACAGCCGGATCACATTCACCATCGATGCGCGCTCCGTGGATTCAAACCACGTTGGGCGGGACAACCACCTGCGCAACGCCGACTATTTGGATACGGCCCGCTTTCAGGAAATCACCTTTTCCTCCACCCGGGTGCAGATGCTGACGCCAACATCGGGCAAACTGCACGGGGACCTGACCATGCTGGGGGTAACGGCTGCGGTCACGCTCGATTTCGCCATGGTCAAGGATATGACCTACCCCGCGTTTATCCCGAATTACGATGAGGTTCGCGTTGTCGGGTTCGAGGTGACCGGTGAAATCCTGCGGCTCGACTACGGGATGGATTTCATCTCGTTTCTCGGATCACCGACAGGCCTCGCAGTCGCACTCGATATTCACTTTGATCTTGTTGATTGCGAGGGAGTGTCGGCGACGAACGTCCCCTGCAACTGGGGCAGATCGGACGGCTTCAAGGGACCGAATGAGTGAGTTGAAGATCACTCGCGCCGTCGATGCATATGGAGCGGGCCCGGCATGAGCCCGCTCATCTTCACGCGATGACGCCGGTGCGCTCCAGGACCCAGAACGCACCGATGCCGGCAATCAGGCAGGATGCCGGCACCGCGATGGCCGGGCGATACCAGTCCATGGAGCGGAACCACACGCCGACAAAGGCAAAGGCGATCGCAAGGACAGCCAGATGGCCGACCTCCACGCCGATGTTGAAGCCCACCAAGGCCGGAACGAACTGGCCTTCGGGCAAGCCGAAATCGCCGAGCACAGAGGCAAATCCCAGCCCGTGGAGCAGTCCGAACGCAAAGATGAGCACCGGCCGCCAGGGGTTGAGGCCGTCCGTGAAGATGTTCTCCACCGCCACATAAACGATGGAGGCCGCGATCAGCGGCTCAACGATGCTGGGGGACACGGTCAACCACCCGAGCGCACCCAGCGCCAGCGTCACGGTGTGGGCGAGGGTGAAGGCGCTCACCTGCCAGACCAGCGTCGTGATCTTGGGTGTGAGGAAGAACAGGCCCAACACGAACAGGATGTGATCCAGCCCCATCGGGATGATGTGGACGAAGCCAACCATGATGTAGCGGGCAAACGTCTCCCAGGCGGACTGGGCAACGCCGCCCGTGGCGCTGATCGCGGGGCTCGCCTCGCCACTGCGCAGCAGTCCGAAGTAGGCCTTGTCGTCCGGCAGGCCGCGTTGGCGCAGCAGCACATCGCCGTAGCTTTTCGCCCAGCTGAACTGCACCGGCCCGGCAACATCGGCCTCCAGCGTGATGCGTGAGGTGCGGGGGAAGAACTTGTTGCCCACCGGCGGGATCTGCACGTTATCGAGACGCAGCGCGCTTGGGCCGCCGTCCTCAGACAAAACTGAAATCTGCTCACGCATCTGCGGCCAGTGGGCGCGAAAGGCAGCCTCAAGTTCCTCGGGCGGGAGCAGACGCAGTCGGTCATAGTCCGGCGCCTTGGGCGAAGAGCGCGTGTTGTCGACGCCATCCAGATCAACGCCGGCGATCACCGCCTCGAGCCGCGTGTCGATGACGATGCGCGCCGTGCCGTCGCTGAGCGTGAGGTCAGCGATGGAGGGGTGCACCTCATGGGCCAGTGCCGGCTTGGGCAGACCCACCAGAACCATAATAAGCGTGGCGATGGCCACAAGGCCCCCCGCCCAGCAAAGGCCCGCCCCGGGAAGGGAGGCGCAATTTGTCAGTGAGGCACGGTGAGGGGTGACCATCAGTCTTGCTCCGCACGGGTGTTGGCCTGGCGCTCGAACGCGGCGGGTCATCGACCCGTAGCCAAACGGGTACACCTGTCCGGCACCCGCAGGCCATGATTAAGCGCATTGCCCACCCGTCCGCCGCCGGTCAAGTTGCCCGTCATTCGCCGGGTGATGCCGCCCGCGCCCTTTCCTCCGGCCCGGCGTCAAACCCGCGGGTCCAGTCCACCCGCAGCGTAGCAAACATGACGCCCGTCAGCGCGACGAAGCCAAGCAGCGCTCCGGCCAGAAGCGCATAGTCCTCAAGCTGCAGGATCAGATACAGCAAGCCATACACTGCGTTGAGCACGCCCAGCATGATCGCACCGATCATGAAACGCCCCAGCGCCATGCCACAATAGAGCGCGAGCATGCCCCCGGTCGCCACGGCCGCAAGCGGATACGCCACATGGAAGCCCAGGTGCTCCGCCAGCGACAGCAGCAGAACATAGAAAAAGATCAGTGCCACGCCGGTGAAAAGATACTGCACCGGGTGCATGGATTTGCGGGTCGACAGCTCCATCGCGAACACCGCCATGAAGACCAGCGTCAAAAAGCCGAGCCCATATTTGAGCGACCGGCTGATCTGATCATAGAAGTCGACGACCTCCACAAGCCGCACACCGAACGCAAAGGGCTGAATGCGCGCCACGCCGCCGGCCCGCAAGTTCCAACGCTCCGGCACAGAGCGCGCCAGATGCGGCACGGACCACGCGGCGGAAAAGCCATCGTCTGAAATGCTGCGCTCGCTCGGCAAAAACTGTCCTGAAAAGCTCGGATGCGGCCAATTGGATGTGAGATTGAGCGCCGTCTCACGCGCGGCCGGCGCCATGAGGAACTCCACCGAGCCGTTCAGGCTGAGCCCGATTTCAAACTCAAAACCATCGGCCTGCAGCGCGGGCTCCCCATTTGCCGATGGGCCGCGCGGGTCATCGCCATCCGCTCCAGCATTGCTTGCGGCCTCGGCGTTCAGGTCAAGCGCAGCGTGAATGCCCGTTTGGCGCACGCCCGCCAGACCGAGGCTCGGCGAAAACGCAATGTCTGTCGCGCCAGCGCGTTTCAGAACGGCAGCGTTTTTCAGTCCGCTCACCCCGCTCAGACCCACGGCAAGCACGGCATCATCCCACCGTACCCGTGCAATCGACGGTGCGAGCCCGTCGAGATCGAGGCGCCCGAACCGTCCTTTGAGCGTGATTTCAGAGCCATAGACCGGCACGCTGAAAATCGAGCGCTGCAATTCCTTCACGTCCGTTGCCACGTCCGCCGTCAGCGTCTCGGGCGTCAGCACCGCGCGGCGGTTCACCAGCACCTCAACGCGTTGCCCCTCGTCGGTGGTGAAAGTGCGCTCCTCATAGGGCACCACAACAAAGGGCCCTTGGAGCACCTGGCGCGGGCCCCAGATGCGGCCAATCTCGCCCTTTACGCTGGCAGCGCGTTGCTCACGCTCACTCACAAGCGCCCAGACGAGCAACTGCGGGATGAGCAGAAGCACGATCAGGAACAGGATCAGAAAGAACTTGAAGGCCGGCGAGCGGATGACACGCGTCGCCCCGCCCACGATGGTCTCTCGGTCGCGCACCCGATCATCGCTCCACGGACGCGCACCCGGCTCCGCCTGCGAGGCTTGTGTCGTATCAGCCATGGCCATTGTGCTCCGTCCAAGCCTCACCTTTTAGATCGCGGGTGAACGGACAATGTGCGGCGACGGTGTGGCCGGTGGCGCATTTGACGCCGTTCGGCTTCAAATGACGGGCCGTGGCTGGAACAGACGGATGGGGCGTCGCGCGGGATCGGCCCTGCGGCGCCGCCCGCCGTCAGTCTGCGGTGTAGGCGGAGAGAAACCGGTGCACTGCGCCCGCCATGCCATGCTCAAGCGCTTCTGCCGTCATCGCATGGCCGATTGAAACTTCCGCCAGATCGGGGATGGCGGCGATCAGGGCTGGAAGATTGTCAACGGTCAGGTCATGGCCGGCATTGATGCCGAGACCATGCGCACGCGCTCGCCCGGCGGTGGCCGCCAGTGCATTGAGCGCTGCCCGGGCTGCCGCTTGGTCGCCATGGGTCGCGCCATAGGGGCCGGTGTAAAGCTCAACGCGATCGGCAAGCGTGCGGGCAGCCGCGGAGATCTGCGCCTCGTCGGCGTCGGGGTCGCAGAACATCGACACACGCATGCCCGCTGCCTTGAGCCGGGCGGCTGTCTGCGTCAGCAACTCCCCATGGGCCACGAAGTCCCAGCCGTGGTCTGAGGTGGCCTGCGCTGGATCGTCGGGCACCAGCGTCACCTGATGGGGGCGCACATCCATCACCAGATCCATGAAGTCGGCCGAAGGATAGCCTTCAACATTGAATTCCGCCTGCGCAAACTCTGCCGCGATCAACTGGGCGAGCATCGGCACGTCCGCATACCGCACATGGCGCTCATCGGGGCGGGGATGCACCGTGATGCCATGCGCGCCCGCCATAAGTGCGATGCGCGCCAGATGCCTGAGGTCAGGCCAGGGAAGATCCCGCCGGTTGCGCAAGAGGGCCACGGCGTTGACGTTGACCGAGAGCTGAACGGGCATGTGCGATCCTTAATGGGTGGTGCGGTGCGGATCCGAGATCAAGCAACCCGCTGGGCAGCTTGCTAAGCATCAACGGTGCTGGCCGTCGCTCGGTTGCCGATACGCGCGCAACAAGGCGCGTGATTGCGCCAG
>CAZGNQ010000080.1:0-12763 GCA_964527285.1 uncultured Hyphomicrobiales bacterium
ACGAACATCTCAACAAAGTCCGATCCGGAGATCGTGAAGAACGGCACATTGGCCTCGCCCGCCACGGCGCGCGCGATCAGCGTCTTACCGGTGCCCGGCGGGCCCACCAGCAATGCGCCCCGCGGAATGCGGCCACCCAAGCGCTGGAACTTCTGCGGGTCGCGCAGAAATTCAACGATCTCCTGCAGGTCTTCCTTGGCTTCCTCGACGCCCGCCACGTCGTCAAACGTGACCCGGCCCTGACGCTCGGTGAGCAGCTTGGCCTTGGATTTTCCAAACCCCATGGCGCGCCCACCGCCGGACTGCATCTGGCGCATGAAGAAGATCCAGACGCCGATCAGCAGAAGCATCGGGAACCAGTTGAGCAGCACGCCCAACAGCGTCACGCGGTCCTCATCGGCCGGGCGCGCTTCGATGGTCACACCGCCCTGGCGCAGGCGTTCCACCAGCGCCGGATCAGACGGCGCGTAGGTCTGAAACGGCCGGTTGTCGGCGAACGTGCCCTGGATGCGATTTCCGGCGATGGTGACCTTGGTCACCTTGTTCTCTTCAACCTGCTTCAACAGTTGAGAGTACGTGATTTCTGACGCCCGCGTGCGTGCGTTATTGTTCTGGAACACATTGTAAAGGGCGAGCAGCAAGAGCCCGATGATGATCCAGATCGCATAACTGCGGAAGTTGGGATTCATTGGGGGATCCTAATCTGGGGTGCAGTCCGGCGCGAGCGTGCGCGCCAATCGTGGCACCGGCGAGAACATAACGTAAGACGCCCGCGGCACTCTGCCAACCGCCTGATGTGCGTCTCTGTCGTGCCAATCGTGCGCCAGCGGAAAAGCCCTCAGCACTTGCGGCACTCGTGTCAGTCTTCGCCGGACCTTCAGTTGGAAGGTGAACGCGCCCATGATGACTTTGGACCGATGGGCCGGGCGAACGGACGGCCAATGGGCAGGACATGGATTGCCTTGCCCAGGGCGCGCATGTGCTCAAGGCCTGCGCCTGCCAGCCCGTCAGTCAGAGGCAGATTTTGGTCGGCACGGCCATTATGTGGCGCAAGAAGAATGCCGGCTGCCGGCACGTACACCAAGCCCCGATGGGATGCTGGTGGCGTCGGTGCCGATGGTGCGCCGTAAAGATGCGCAACCGCGGCCATATCGATGGCTGGCAAGCCCGCAAGCATCGCTGCCCGCGCGGGTCTGTGCGTGCTGACCGCGTCGCAAAAGCGCGCCCAGCGATCGGCGTCGACCACCACCGCGCGTCCTCCCGCCTGCGGATCGCTCTTTGCGGCAAGCCGCTTGATCTGCCCTGCCAGTGCGTCGAGCGCACACATCGTGACGCCGCCCGCCGGGAGCAGCCTGGCCGCATCATCGGGCGACAAATGGACTTGGAAGCGTTCATCCCACACCGCGTCGACATCGCCGCCAGCATCGCCGGGGCATGCGGGGAGTAGCGCGAGGACCCCAAAGCCATCGCGTCCCCGCTCGCGCCAGAGCTCAAGTTGGCCCGTGTTACGCAGGCTGATCTGCGCTCCGCCAACCGTGCGCGAAATCACCTGTGCCCCCTCAGCGCCGGCCATGACGTCGAGCGCAAGGCGCTCCATCGCATCGAGTGTCGGGGCGCGTCCGGTGACCGCAGTGACCAGCCGCCCCAGGCTTCGGATCCGGATGTCCTCCGGGAGGTTCAGCCAGTCCGGCGCTGGCATGCTCACATAGGCCAGCGGGTCAAAAGGCGGTCCGTGCAACCACGCGTTGGCGGCCGTCAGGGCAGCGTCTTCGAGGGCTGCCGCCGCGCGAGCCAAGCGCTGTGCCGAAAGGGCCGCCCCCTCAACGCCGCCGCCTTCGCGCGCCAACGCCTGCGCCGCGCTCCTGATCCTGACCCGCTCATGCACGCAATCGAGATTGCTGGGATCGGCGAAAGGCTGCACGCCGGCAAAGGCCTCAAGCGCAACGTAGAGGCACTCCTGCGGCACAGAGAGAAACGGGCGAACCAGTTCCACATGCTGGGGGCGGGCGCGCCATACATCATCCACGCCCTCGCCAGCCTCAGAAACGGCGCGCCACGCAAGCGCACCGGCTGCGTCAAAGCCCAGGACGACCGCCGGGCGCATCCCGGCCATCCCATCCACGCCCGATGCGCGCACCAGCCGCATCAGCATTGTTTCAAGCTGATCATTGGCGTGATGGGCGGTGACAATCGCGTCTGCCTCCACCTCAAGGGCGTGGCGCAGCAATAGGCTGTAGCGCAGGGCGCGCCAGTCCGCCTGGCCGGTTCCCGCTGCCCCGGCGGCCGCAGTGAGTGTCGCGTGGGGGAGCGGGGGAAGCCACGCGGGGTCGCCGCTCATCAACCCCGCGGGCGCCAGCAGCGGCGCGGTGCAAAACGCCTGGATGACCGCACATTCGTCCGCTGCATCCGGCCGCAGTCCATGGTCGACGCTGGCGACGCGCAGATCGGGCGGCTGCTGGCTGGCTGCGACAGCCTGCGCCTGCCACACGCGAGCGACGCACAGAAGGGCAAGGGAGTCCGGCCCGCCCGATACGGCCAACACCAGCCGGCGCCGGTCGATCAACGTCGCAAGCGCTTGGCACAACGTCTGGACTGCAATGGTGGGCTCGTCGGTGGCGCTCATGTCCTGTGGTCCGGATCAGCCGCGGCAGACAGCCGGCAGCACGACCGTTCTGACCACCCTCAACGGGACCACGAACGCTGACTGACGCGTTTTGACCAGGCGAACGGGCGAAGGGTCATCACAGCCAACTGTGCGAGCTGAGCCCCGTGCGCAAGCTCTCCGCGTCAGCTCTGGGCACAGCGGGCGCGTTCCGCCTCACGCTTGGCACGCTGGCGCAGGCCCGGCTGAGCATTCGCGTGGCGCCGCTCGAACTCCGACAGCGTGGTACACGCGGCCTTGTTCTGGCCCATGCGGCTGAGCGACATGGCGAGCTTCAGGAGGCTGTCCGGCGCCTTGTCGCTCTGATCGTACGTCTGATAGCCCTTCAGAAACGCTGCCGCCGCCTTGCGGTACTGCCCGCGCTTGTAGTGGCTCTCACCAAGCCAGAACTGGGCGTTGCCCGCCAACTCATGCTGCGGGTGATCGGCCACAAATGCGGCAAACGCATCCGCTGCAGCCGGATAATCAGCCTGCAGCAGCATGTTGTAAGCCGCCCGAAATGATTGACGCGCAGCCTGTTCGCCAGCCGGGTTGCTCTGATTGTTGAGGGTGGTTGCCCCATCGCCGGCACGCAACGACGCCACGGCAGACTGCCGCTGCTCGTCCTGCACCGTGAGAGGCGCACCGGAGCCAACAGCGGCCTCACTCCCGGTTCTCCCGCCAGTTTCACCCGACGGGGGCGCCACCGGCTCGGTTGAACTGGCCCAGTCCGACACAATGTCCTGCCCGCGCACCACTGCGCCCGCGACAGGCGCGCCAACGCCGTTGTCGAAAGAGCGCAACGCCGGCGCGCCGCCCAACGGCGTCGCCCTTGTCGATGCTGTGCCGTTGTATGCTCCGCCGCGCACCTCCGCCGTCAGGGCTTCCACCTGCCGCGTCAGGGCCTGAAGTTGCATCTCCATGACAGGGTTGGCGCCGCCCCCAGTGGACGCACCGGCCGACGACGCTCCGCCGCGCGCCAGGCTTTCCAAGGTGCCGACGACCACCTGTAAATCGACAACCTGTTGTTCCAGTTGCTCAATCCGCTGGCGCAACGCATCGGCCTCGCTGCGGCTCTGGGCTGAGGCGTCAGACGTGGCAACCATCGCAGATGTGGCGAACATCAACCCGACGACCGTCGCCAGTCTGAACGCCATCCCGTCGAAACGGGAGCGGCGCTGAGAGCAGAGCACTCTGGAGGCTGCGCGAGACCGACCTGTCAGGATGCGCATCATGCGGATCAGTCCTTGTCTTCAAAAACGCAGCAAGGCTGTGGAAATGACGGGGGGCGAAATCGCCGACCAGCCATGCGGACCACCCGATGGGTCCACTCAACACGACGACACTTTGGGCCGTTGGTTAACCGAGGCAGGTCGCGGTGAAAAGCCCGACCGTGGATGCCTGCTGCCACGCGCCGATCAAGAGCGGCTGGCCGTTGCCGCGCGATCAAGTTTGGTCTCGGCCCGACGGTTCTGGGACCAGCAGCTGATGTCGTTGCACACCGCCAGAGGCCGCTCCTTGCCGAACGACGTGGTGCGGATGCGCGCATCGTTCACACCGTTGGCTGCCAGATACTTTCGCACCGCGAGCGCCCGGCGCGCACCGAGGCCAATGTTGTATTCGCGGGTGCCCCGCTCGTCAGCATGGCCCTCGATGGTGATGCCGTACTGCGGATACTGGCGCAGCCAGGCGGCCTGGTTGCGCAGGGTCTGCTGCGCATCGGCGGAGAGGGTGACGCTGTCCGTCGTGAAGTAGACGATGGAGCCGACGTTTACTGTGAAGTCCCGCACAGAGCCGCGGCGTACAGGCCCGCCCTGGCCGGTGCCGGTGCCATTTCCAGACGCGCTCAGGGCGGCCGTATCGGGTCGCAATTTCTGGCTTGCACAGGCGCCGAGCAGCCCTGCAGCGAACAGCACCGCGACGAGGCCGAAGTTTGGTCTTTTCACACTGGCCATTGGTCTCAACCTTGATCTTGCCGCGGTCGCGCACCGACGAAACTTAGTCCGTTCGGCGCCGCTTGATGAGCCCATAAGTCAACGCGGGCTCGGTTACCTGTGCGTCGTGTCGTCCCAATGCAAGCCAACCCCGGGTGGATCAGCGCCCCTTGGCATCGGGCCATGGAGCGTCGCGGCCGCCGTATCTTTCTCGTTCACCAATGACGCCGAGCCGACGTTGCTCTTCACGCGTCCATTGCGTCCTGGGCATGCGGCGGCACCAGCGTCCCCTGCCCGGTGCGTGCCATCGGATCGGGCCGTGGAAACCGCACAATCACGGCCATTCAGCGGCCTTCGCAAGAGCGCGATGCCACAAGTCGTTGAAAACATGTGGGCAGTCATCGCCAAGCCACGCGTTCAGCCCTGACGCTCTCGTGTTGCGTTGTCAGAACACCTCGACGGCGCGCCATCGGCTGCACCAGAGGACCCGCGTGTCTGCAACAAGCTGTGTGAACCTGGCCACGGCCCCACAGCCGCTCAACGGTTGCAAGGTTCGGTTTCCACCAGCCAAGCGGCGATCGGGCAGCGCCAACCGAACTGCGGCCGGGGCAACAAAAAAGCCGTGAACCCTGATGTCAGGGCCTCACGGCTTTCAAGAGATCAGTGTTGTCAGTAATAAATTACTGAGCAACCGTCACGGAAGCAGCGCCAAGCTTCATCGGCGTGTGCGGAACTTCCTTGCGGCAAGCGCCGAGAGCAGCAGCCGTAGCGACGATAGCGGCAACAACCAGTGCGCCCTTGAACGTGTTCATGTCTTCTCTCCTCTGGTGGACGGCATCAGCCATGGCTACGAGTAGCGAGCGTCGGGTTGTCAGATCAAGGAACGCGAACCAAAGCGCCCGTGATTTGGCCGGATTGATGCCAAAATGCCACCACGACACACGTGCTTCGGACCACAGGGATTTCGGCAAGGCGCTGAACACAATGAATTAATTCAAATCGAACGGTGTCGAGGTACGTCAAGAGCCGTGATGGCTGGTGCACCACGGCAAGCTGCGATCTGTGGAAAGCTCACCGGGGTCAAGCGTCGGGCGTTTCGCCCGGCACTGCGTGCCGAAGCTCAACCGGAGGACAACGCCGCGACCTTGGTTATCCGCCGGCCTGCACCGTGAGTGGCGGAGACCATGCGGGGTCTGAGGCGAACGACGGTGTCGGAACCCGAAGTTCGTTGTAGCCCGTCAGGTCGATCGAGTAGAGCGAGGGCCCGCCCTCGCCGCGCTCCTCACGGAAGAACATGAGCACCCGGCCGTTCGGCGCCCAGGTCGGCCCCTCGTTGTGGAAGCCACCGGTGAGGATGCGCTCGCCGGAGCCGTCCGGTCGTATCACGCCGATCAGGAACCGTCCGCTGAGCTGCTTTGTGAACGCGATCAAGTCGCCGCGCGGTGACCACACGGGCGTCGAATAGCGCCCCTCCCCAAAGGAAATGCGGCGCTGATCCGTGCCGTCGGCGTTCATGACGAAGAGCTGCTGGCCACCCTGGCGATCGGATTCAAAGACGATCCGGCCCCCATCGGGTGCATAGCTGGGCGCAGTGTCGATGGACGTGGAGCGCGTCAGGCGGCGACGTTGGCGCGTTGCGAGATCCATCTCGAACAAACTGGCTGCGCCCTCTTCCTGTAGGCTCATGACCACCTTGCGACCGTCCGGCGAGAACCGCGGCGCATAGGTGATGCCAGGAAAGTCTCCGAGCACAGCGTTTCGACCGGTGTTGAGATCCATCAGGTGCACGCGCGGCATGCCTGTCTCATAGGACAGATACACGATCTGCTGGCGGGTTGGGCTGAAGCGTGGCGTGAGCACGAGCGCATTGCCATCGCTCAGGGTGCGCACGTTGGCGCCGTCCTGGTCCATGATCGCGAGGCGCTTGCGTCTCCGGTTCTTCGCACCGGTCTCGTCGATGAAGACGACCCGCGTGTCGAAGTACCCCTGTTCGCCCGTGAGCCGCTCGTAGATGACGTCGGAGATGAGATGTGCGATCCGGCGCCAATTGCCGTTGGCGGAATTGAAGGTCTGCCCAGTGCTCTGGCGACCGGCGAACACGTCCCAGAGACGGAAGGCGATATCGATGCCACCGCCGGGGCCTTTGGTGATGGTGCCGGCCGTCAGTGCCTCCGCGCCGACGACGCGCCAATCGTTAAAGCGCGGGCGTCGGGACGCATCGAGATCGCGCTCAATGAACGCGGCCTCGTCAATCGGGGCGAAAAGGCCGGAGCGTTCCAGATTGCCCTCGATGATGCGTGAGATCTGCGCACCAAGGGCACTGTCCTCAGCGGTGCGGCCGAGAAATGCCGGCACGGCGATCTTGAGGGGCTCCAGGTTGCCCTGCGTGACCCGCCCCTTGACAGCAAGAGCTGTTGTTGGCGCCCAGACCAGCGTGCAGGCGATAGCCATCAGGACGCCCGCAAACGCGCTCACGCACCGCAAGGCCCTGCGCGCGCCATGATGAGGGGCCAGGCCTGTCAGGTGCATGTGGGTCATTGGATCTCCATTCGGCTTGGCCTGATTGGCTGTGCTTCGTTAGCGCGGTCAGGTGGCTTGGTCAGGAGTTCGGGCCCGATGATCACTCGCCCAAGCATGACCCGCCCTGCATCATCCCCCCGAGCATCACCCTCCCAGCATAACACTGGGGTCGAAAGTGATCTCATTGTCCGCCCAGTCGTCATACTTTTCCGCCGGCAGATCATAGGGCTGGCACTGCTTCAGGGCGCGGATCGCCTCATCGGCGGCGGCGCGAAAGAACGGTGAACTTGAACCATTGATCACGCGCGGGAAGCCATCAATCCGCCCATCGCGGCGCAAGCGGAACCCGATGACAGGAACCAGATCGCCCGCCCCGGCAGCACCGATGGGCGGGTTCCAGCATTGCTCGATCTGACGAATGAACCGATCGAACTCGTTCTGGCTCAGCTCGCGATCACGCCCGTCGGCTTGGCCGAGCGGCGGCAGATCCTCCTGTCCTGGGGCGATATCGGCATCCCAGTCGCTGTCGATCTGCTCCAGCGGCACGCGCGCGCTTTGCGGCTCGCTGCGGCGCGCGGTGCTCGGTCGTCCGGGTTCAGCATCCGGCAAGCGATTGATGAGAGCCGCAAGCGCCGTTGAGTCGAAGTCCGCCGGGCTGCGCGTGGGCGGCGTGCGCTGCTGCGACTTTTTTGGTCGTGTCTCACGCGGCTTGGCCTCCGCCACTTTGACGGGCTCAGGCTTCGGGCGGGGCTTGGGATTGCGGCGCGGCGGCGCAGCCTTCTGAGGCGCGACCGTTGAGACCGGCTTCGGCTTAGGCTTGGCCTCGCTCGGCGTGGCCGGCGCCGGGGGGGCCGCGGGCGGCGGTGCCGAAGCGCGCGGCGGCGCAGCGGCCGTTTTCACAGGCTTTGGCTTCTTGGGTGGATCTGCCTTTTTGGGCGCCGTTTTGGTCACTTTCGGCTGTTCCGGCTTCGGCTTGGTCGCGTCCTTCGCCTTGACCTGCTGCACCTCTTTCGCCTCGGGCTTGTCGACCCCCTGGCGGATCTTGCGCACGTCAGACGTCTTGGCGAGCGTCACCGTTACGCGCTTTTCGGGCGGCGTTTCCAACGGCGCCTTGCCCGTCAGCGACACCACGCCCCAGCCGATGAGCGTCAAATGCCCGATGAGCGAAATGGCCAGTGCGATGCGCATGCCGCCGGTTCACCCTTCTCCCTCGGTGATCAACGAGAACTTTTCATAGCCCGCGGCATTGATCGTCCCGATCACCTGCATGACACGCCCATAGTCCAAGGCGCTGTCGGCGCGAATGAAAATGGTGTCACTTGTCCCCGACTTCGAGATCGCGGCCAGCCGAGGGGTCAACTCAGCCAACGTGATCTTTGATTCCTGCAGAAAGATGCTCTCATCCTTGGCCAACGTGATCGTGATCGGCTCGTTGTCCACCTGAACTTCGTTGGCCGGCGCCTGCGGCAGATCGAGCGGCACTCCCACGGTCAACAGCGGTGCTGCCACCATGAAGATGATGAGCAGCACCAGCATCACGTCCACGAAGGGCGTGACGTTGATCTCGGCCATGGGAGCGCGTCTGGCCCGCCGGCCGCGCCGTCCCCCACCGCCGCCCGTGTTGAGCGAGGCGCCCATCTGCCTGTCCTTCCGCTACTGGTTTGGCCGTTGCGCAGGGGCTAAAGGTACCCAGCCGTCGCCCGCCGTCCGTTTCTGCCCGCCATTGCCCACGTCGCCTGTGACCTCAGGTACGCACGTCCACCTGGCGTGAAACGATAGCCGCGAACTCGTCAGCGAAGCCCTCCAGGCGCAGCGACAAACGACCGGCATCACTGTTGAACTTGTTGTAAAACACGACGGCGGGAATGGCCGCCAGAAGCCCCAGCGCTGTCGCAAACAAAGCCTCCGCGATGCCCGGCGCCACCACGGCGAGCGACGTGTTCTTCGACGCGGCAATTGCGGTGAAGCTGCCCATGATGCCCCATACCGTGCCGAACAGCCCGACGAACGGGGCGGCCGAGCCGACCGTCGCGAGAAACAGCAGGCGATTTTCCAGCCGGTCCATCTCGCGCGAAATGGTGACGTCCATCACCTTTTCCACGCGCAACTGAATACCCCGCAGCGACTTCGGGCTGGTCTCCACGCTGCGCTTCCATTCGCGCATGGCCGCCAGGAACAGGGATGCCATCGCCTGCGTTTTGCCGCGCGACAGGGACGCATAAAGTTCTTCCAGCGACTGACCGGACCAGAACAGCTTCTCAAAGCGATCCGCCTCAATGCGGGCGCGGCGAAAGGCGTACAGCTACTAGATGATGATCGCACACGACCAGACAGAGGCGAACACAAGGCCGATCATGACGGATTTCACCACCCAATCGGCCTGCAGGAACAAGGCAAGCATGGAGACGCCGCCATGGCCGGGCGCGGGCGTGGCCACCGAGGTGATCGTGTCGAGGTCCATGGGTCACTTTCGAAGGAGTGATGCGCGAGGGAGGCTGGAGCAAAGCGCGTGAGGCCCGCGTCTTGCGCGCCGGCCCGCCTGACCGCCGGGCGTTCAGCGCCGCACAAGTGGACCGGCCTGTCACGGCGGGATACACTGAGATTTTGTGTCGAAACAAGGACTGCCCAGCGCGCGGGCGCGCTGGTTTTTTGGACAAGCGCTGCGCGCTTGGTTCCGCGACTTGGTCGCGGCGCCCCGTCGGGCGCTCAGCGGGCAAGCCCGCTGGAGTGGTGTCCTGAAAAACGCTGGGGCTCAATTCAGGCTTCCACTTCAGCAGCGTAGCGCTGGTTTTTTGGGCAAGCGCTGCGCGCTTGGTTCCGCGGCTCGCCGCGGGCCGCAGTCGCGGCCTCAGCTTCGCTGCGCTCGCTGACGTGGAAACCTGAAAAACGCTGGGGCTCAAGTCAGGCTTCCACTTCAGCAGCGCAGCGCTGGTTTTTTGGGCAAGCGCTGCGCGCTTGGTTCCGCGGCTCGCCGCGGGCCGCAGTCGCGGCCTCAGCTTCGCTGCGCTCGCTGAAGTGGAAACCTGAAAAACGCTTGAGCCCTTATTCGACACTCCACTTCAGCAGCGTAGCGCAGGCGCCAAGCGGCGCCCGCGGCTGAGCCGCGAAAAACAAAAAAGCGCAGCGTAGCGCTGGCGCCAAGCGGCGCCCACGTCACGCCCACGGTCCCGTCAGCCGCACCGGGCGACCGGTGGCGAGATCAATGTGCACGGCCTGGACACGGGCCGACGCAACCGCGGCATCTCCCAGTCGAATGCGCTGTTCCATCCACACAGCTGCCGTCATGCGCTCTGCCACGCGCGTCGTGACCTCAATAATATCGTCCATGCGGGTTGGTCGCAGGTAGTCGATCTCCATGCGCCGCACCACGAACGTGGTGCCATGCTTCGGACCTGTAGCGAGCCGCCCTAACTCAACACCGTGGGCACGCAGCAGCTCCGTGCGGCCACGTTCAAACCAGCGCACGTAGCTTGCGTGATAAACGATACCGGTGAAGTCGGTATCCTCGAAATACACGCGCACGGCGTAAGTGTGCGTGTCGCCGTCGAAATGGCCATTGAGGTGGAGGAAAGGGTTTGCTGCCGGGTCGGCCGCGTTAGCGTTCATGTCGTTTCACCTGCACCGTCAGCCAATTCGAGTTTCTCGATCGCGGCGACGCAATCGGCGCGTAGAAGATCCAATTCCAGGATAACCGTGTTCCAAAGCAATTCGTAATCCATCGTGTCGTAGCCATGGCGGATCTGATTGCCCAGGCTGCGTATTTTACTCCACGGCTGATTGGGTGCATATGTTTCCGCCGCCTGACCAAGCTTTGTGGCCGCTTCAGCAATGATAAGCAGCGCTCGATCCACAGCATAGAGCGAGCGCTGATCATTCACGAGATCACTGGCGTCAGTCATTCCGTCGACACATGCTTTAATAAAGTCGATATTGGTGACAATGTCGCCAAAGCGTTGTGCTGGTCGATTAGAAGGCATGAATGGCCTCGCGCTCGACCTCTTCGCGCAATGATTGTTTGCGGATCGGTAATGTCAGAACATCGACATCGGACTTGAGCACATCCTGAAGATGCAGTCGTAGACCTGCGAGATCAAACAGCGTGAACCTTTTTTTGTGCTCGCTATCTATCCTCACCAGCAGGTCGATGTCTGACGTGGGCGTGGCATCGCCGCGGGCGCGGGAGCCGAACAGAGCAATGCCCTCCACACCCATGGCGCGCAGCTCTGGGGCGTGGGCCTGCAGTGTGGCGATGATCTCTTCACGGGTCATGGCTGCCATATAGCCGAGCCCAGCCTCATTTTCACCGTCGCGCGACACGCGATACTCAATTCAACGGCACTCACGCAAACAAATCGACCGCCGGATCGTCGCGTTGCGGGCCGACAAGCCCCAGATGCCGATAGGCTTTCAGCGTTATCACGCGGCCGCGCGGGGTGCGCGCAATAAAGCCCTGTTGCAGCAGATAAGGCTCAACGATTTCCTCCACCGCGTCGCGCGGCTCAGATAATGCGGCGGCGATGGTCTCGATGCCCACCGGCCCGCCTTCATAATTCTGGGCGATGCAGTTCAGATAACGGTGGTCGAGCGCGTCGAGCCCGGCCGGGTCCACCTCAAGTTGGGTCAGAGCCTTGTCCGCGAGCGCCACGGAAATCTCCGTCAGCCCTTCAACCGCCGCAAAGTCGCGCACCCGCCGCAGCAGGCGGTTGGCGATGCGCGGCGTGCCGCGCGAGCGCTCGGCCTCGACGCGGGCGCCTTCCGGTGCGATGCCGATGCCGAGCACACGGGCGGCACGGGTGACGATCAGCTCCAGTTCCTCCAGTTCGTAGAAATTGAGGCGGATGGGAATGCCGAAACGGTCACGCAGCGGCGTGGTGAGCAGGCCCGCGCGCGTCGTGGCGCCGACAAGCGTGAATTGCGGGAGATCAATCCGCACAGAGCGCGCCGAGGGACCCTCGCCGATTATGAGATCGAGCTGAAAATCCTCCATGGCCGGATAAAGGATTTCCT
This sequence comes from uncultured Hyphomicrobiales bacterium, assembly GCA_964527285.1. Classification (GTDB taxonomy): domain Bacteria; phylum Pseudomonadota; class Alphaproteobacteria; order Rhizobiales; family CAZGNQ01; genus CAZGNQ01. The sequence continues at coordinate 12,103 of CAZGNQ010000080.1, forward strand.
CCACCGTCGGGCTCATGCGGTGGATCTCGTCGATGAAGAGGACGTCGCGCTCTTCCAGGTTGGTGAGGATGGCGGCCAAATCGCCGGGCTTGGCGATCACGGGGCCGGACGTGCCGCGAAAGCCCACGCCCAGTTCGCGCGCCATGATCTGGCTGAGCGTGGTTTTCCCGAGGCCCGGCGGGCCGGCGAACAGCACGTGATCCAGCGCGTCGCCCCGGTCACGCGCGGCCTGGACGAAGACCTTGAGGTTGGCGCGCGCCTGCGCCTGTCCGACGAAATGGTCAAGCGTCTGCGGGCGGATCTGGGCGTCCACCTCGTCATCACTGCGTTTGTCAGCCGTCAGAATGCGGTCGGTCATCGTGCCTGGGTGGCTGTTGGTGCGCTGACGTTGGCGCAGCGCTCACGGCCACGCTACGTCGCTTCGCCGCATGACCCAACGGGAATGATGGACGGTCGGTGGCCGGAATGGCGGACGCGTTCGGTCTGGCTCACCCCTTCAACAGCCGCCGCAGGGCATCCTTGATCACCCACTGCAGGCTCAATGCTGGTGTCTCAGCGCCTTCGTCCTGTGCGGCGGCCGCTTCCGCGTGCGCCTTCATCGCCTGTGCCACGGCCTGGCTGGCATCGCCCAGGGAATGGCCAAGGTTGACAAGGGCCGAGG
>CAZGNQ010000081.1:0-12725 GCA_964527285.1 uncultured Hyphomicrobiales bacterium
AATCGAGGGGGAGGACCGCATTGGCCTTGTCACCGGCCTGGCGTGGACCGAGGTGGGCGGCGAGTTGCTGTCGATCGAGGGCGTCATGATGCCGGGCAAGGGCAAGATGACGGTCACTGGCAATCTGCGCGACGTGATGAAGGAATCGATCCAGGCGGCGAATGCTTATGTGCGCTCACGCTCCGTCGATTTCGGCATCAAGCCTTCGATTTTCGAGACGCGGGACTTCCACGTCCACGTGCCGGAAGGCGCAACGCCGAAGGATGGTCCGTCAGCCGGCATCGCAATGGTGACGGCGATCATCTCCATTGCGACCGGCATCGCCGTGCGCAAAGATGTGGCGATGACCGGCGAAATTACGCTGCGTGGTCGGGTCCTGCCAATTGGCGGGCTGAAGGAGAAACTGCTGGCCGCATTGCGGGGTGGTGTGACGACCGTCTTGATCCCTGAAGAAAACGTCAAGGATCTCGCGGATATCCCCGACAACGTGAAGAACGCACTTGAGATCGTGCCTGTGGCGCGGATGGACGAGGTGCTTAAGCACGCGCTCGTCGAAATGCCACAGCCGGTTGAATGGGAGGAGGTGCCGGTGGAAACGGTGTCTCCCGATAATGCCGCCGAGGCGCCCGTAGAGGGCATTGTCGCACACTGACTGGGCCACGGCGTAGCCGTGCGACCCCTTGAGTGCACGGCCGCCAAGCGCAACCGGGCGGCGGGGTCACGGTCGCCAACCCGCACGTGACGATTTTCCAGAACGAAGGACCGAAAAGCCCGCATTTGCGGGCTTTTTGCGTTGACCGGACCTGAGACCACACCTATGTCACGGCACGATTTTCGCGAGGGCGCTGCAACCCATTGCGTGATCGGTGTGCGGTGTTGTCGGGTGAGCTCTTGGGCCCCGTGCGCCGCGTCGACGAGCCGCCAATGGGCGGCCTCAACGCTGGGATGGTACTCCAATGAACAAGAAAGAGCTTGCCGCTGCCGTGGCTGAGCAGACCGGTCTGACGAAGGACGTCGCCGGCACGGCCGTGGATGCTGTTTTTCAACAGATTGAGAAGGCGCTGCAGGACGGTACTGAGGTCAAGATTGCTGGGTTCGGCAATTTCAAGGTGACGCACCGTGAGGCGCGTGAGGGCGTGAAGCCGGGCACCAGCGAGAAGATGACGATCCCGGCGGCAAACGTGCCGAAGTTCCAGGCGGGCAAAGGCTTGAAGGACGCCGTCAACGCTTAATGAGCGGTGGCGCGGCAATGGACGGGCGCGGTGCGCTTTTGGCCCTAATCGCGTCCGCTTCAAGCCCGCGGATCGTCCGTAAGGCGTGTTTCAAGATCGATAACTGCCGCTCGGGACGTTCCCGTGCGGCGATGGGCGGTTAGCTCAGCTGGAAGAGCACCTCGTTTACACCGAGGGGGTCGGGAGTTCGAACCTCTCACCGCCCACCACTCAAACAACAGACATAACCCAGTCGCTGACGGCACCGGTTCCGGCTTATTGCGGTCGGCTAAACGCTTTTTCCGGCCGACCGCATGCGCCTGACACCTGAGGCAGGGTCCGTCTTGTCACAGGTGTTGATGGTGGTTCTGACATTTGCTTGAGCGCCTGATGCCAGGGAGAAGCAAATGCCAGGACCGGTACACTAAAGCAAGAAATCGTCGTCGGTTAGCGCAAAGCCGGCCATGTCTTCCAGTCGGATGACCGTGTCATCGATTGTGAGCAGTCGGTCGTTGCCCTGGATTGTTTGGGCAATCTCGGTCGCTGAATCGACAATTCTGAACGAGCGCAGATTAAGCACATCGGTGCCTTGCTCAAAGTCCGTGATCACCACAGTCCGTGCGCTTGCGGCCTTGATGCTGAACACATCCCGGTGCCCGTCGGAGCTTGTGGTGGACGCATTGCGATTACCGCCGGTGAGCGTATCGTCTCCGTTGAGTGAAACGATCGTATCCGCGCCAGTGCCGCCGACCAGACGGTCATTATCCTGCCCGCCGTTGAGGCTGTCGTTGCCGCCTCCGCCGTTCAGGTCGTCATTGCCTCGCCCGCCCGTCAGAACATCTTCTCCGCTACCGCCTTCCAGTTCATCGTCGCCACCTTTTCCAAGGAGGTAGTCGTTCCCGGCCTCGCCGAAGAGAGAATTGTCACTGCGGTTTCCATAGAGCCGGTCATCGGCATCGGTGCCTTGGCCAAGCAAGACGAAGTCGTCATTCGTCAAAGTGCCGGTGAAGTCCTTGAGCGTGATTGTGGTTGTCCCGAACGAAAGGATCGTGTCCCCGGGCGCCGTTGACGTGTCGGGGGCCATTTCTGATACGGAAGAGATATTGGCCAACCGTACATCGATGCGGTCCTCACCCTGGGTGAAGTCCCGGATGATGTCATTGCCTTCAGAATCGTCGGAGTAATCGAAAATATCGCGACCGCCACCGCCGCGCAGGTCGTCATCTCCGCCGCGCCCGGAAATGAAGTCGTGCCCCGAGCCGCCGTTGACAACATCATTGCCGCTGCCGGCATTAATGGTGTCATCCCCAGCATTGGCATTGATGACGTCGTTTCCGGCATTTCCGAAGATGCGGTCATTGCCAGAATTTCCGGTCAGCTTGTCGTCGCCGCCATTACCGGTGATGCTGTCGTTTCCGCTGCCGCCGATTAATGTGTCGGCCTGGTTTCCACCAACCAATGTCTGATCGGTGTCGATGTTCCCGGCCGCTGCGAAGTCGGTCTCATCGAGGATCGTCCCGTTGGCAAAGACGATCTGCTCAATGCCTTCGCCCGTGCCGGCAAACTGGTTTGTGACGGTGATGGTGTCCACCACGTTGCCCAGCGTGATGATGACCAGCATGTCTGAGCCGGATCGGCCGAGCGCAACGTTGCCGGGATTGATGCCCGCATCGAGAACAAGCCGATCGGTTGACGTGGATGACGCCACCTCGGTGATGATGTCGTCGCCATCACCGCTTGCAAAAAAGTAGTCGTCACTGCCGAGACCGCCAAGAAGGAGGTCGTTGCCGAGGCCACCTGTCAATTCATCGTCAAAGCTGTCGCCGAAGTCGTACTGTGACGACGAAGGTTGATTTCCCGCGCTGACATTCTGGACGACGAGGTCGCTGGCCTGCCCCGTTTCGTCGGTGAGGCGTGATGGGTCCTGCGGATCGACCTGCCAATTCGCGAGCAGGCCGGGGGTGTTGGCCGGATCTGCGATTTCGATCAAGGCTGTGTCCCTGATGTCTTCCGCGGTGCGAACGCTGTCCCACACCCTGATGTCGCCGACATCACCGACATACGCATCGTCCCAGCCGGACATGACCCAGAAATTACCGTTGGCGGGCAGGCTGGCGCCGGCGGCAAGGGTGTGCGTTTCGGACAATGCGCCGTTCAAATAGATTTCGAGTGTTCCACTCGCGCTGTCCCACGTGAGAGACAGTCGTACGGGCACATCACTGGTGAAAACCGATTTGTTGAAGCCCGTCCTGATCTGCTGGCCGGCGACGTCAATGGTCCAACGGCTGTTGTAGTTGTCGACACGCATGGCAAAATCCATGGTGTCCCATTCGCCGCCCTGGCTGTAGGCGAAAAGGGTGTCAAAGGCCGTGGGTGTCTGGTCGAGCCGCAGCAACATCTCGAATGTGAGTGCGGTTGCCGGAAAGCTGAACTTCGCGCTTTGATCGAGGCTGTGATCGCTATAGCCGCTGGTGGTGGCCGAATTGAAACCGGCATTGAGTGAGACGAGATCAACGTTGCCAGCCGCAGGATCTGCGCCATCGCGGTTGTCGCCAAAAAGGGTGTCGTCGCCGAAGCCGCCGAACAGCTGATCAGAGCCTTCGCCGCCGATCAGAATGTCATTGTCGGGCGTGGTGTCGATGACAGGCGCCGTGTTTCGCGCCGTGGCGCCGCCCTCAATGCTGGCATCGGCCGTGCCGGCCACATCCGACACCGTGGTGGTGTCATTGATGTCCACCTGCCAATTGTGCAGCAGGCCCTGCTCATTGCCGTTGAGCGTGGTGAAGGCGTTGTCAGCGATTTCCTGCGCCGTGCGCACATCATCAAAGATGCGGATATCGCCGATCGTACCGTCAAATTCGCGGTTGTAGCCCTCCAGGACGCCTTGCCCATCCCAGGCGAGGATCTGGCCAACACTGAGATTGCCCGACGTATCAAGGTTCTGGTTTTGAGAAAGCGTGCTCTGGTCGATCTCAGTGCCGTCCAGATAAACCCGAACCGCGCCAGTGGAGGCTTCCCAACTGACCGAAATGCGGTGCTGATCGCCATCGACGAGCGTATGCCCGCTCAAGTCGGTGTAAAAGGACGATCCATTGATCGTGATGCGCAAATCACCGCCCAGAACGTCGACGATGAAGTCATAGTAGCGGCCATAGGCGAAAAACGTGGAGCCGCTGGAATTCATGCGCGTCAGTTCGGCCAGGAACTCAACGGTGATCGCGTTGCCACCCGTCGTGACGCCACTGGCGAAGAGGTGCTGATCCTTGGTGTTCGGATCGGTGTTGAGGGCAATTCCTGTGAAGTGCTTGGGATCAACAGCCTGGCTCGGTGCAACGTCCTCACCGCCGCGGATCTCGTCGTTTCCGGCACCGCCTTCGAGAACGTTCGCGACGCCGTTGCCGCGCATCACGTCGTCAAAGGCGCCGCCAATGCCGTTTTCGATAATCGCGCCGTAGGCGATGGAGACGTTACTGACCTGGCCATTGACGGAACTGAAGGCGCCATCGCGCAAGTCAAGCTCTGTCCCGGTGCTTGAGCCCGAGAAGTCCAGCGTGTCGTTGCCATCGCCGTCCCAGATCGAGAAGGCCTGATTGGATCGGTACGTGAGATCGTAGGATTCCATGCCCGTCGTCTGGTTGTAGCCATAGACGGTGTCATCGGCGCGGGTTGTCCAGTTGATCCCGTATTCGATCTGGATGGCCAGAATGTCGTGGAGGCCAAGCGTGGAAAGATTGCTGAAGGACGCGCCGGTCACCGACTTGTCCCAGTAGGACATGTTGGTGAACTGATCACTGTCGTTCCAGTGGTCGGCATGGGCATTGTAGTTGAAGCCGCCGCCATTGTACGGCCCTGGGTGCGACAGGCCGAGGCCATGGCCGATCTCGTGCATCAGCAGGGTGAGGGCGTAGGTGCCGGGCGTCGTCTCAGGCTCCCAGGAGACGTCTCGCACAACCACGTTGCGACCGTCCCAATACCCGCCGCCGTTCGTGCCGCTTGTTTCAACTGTGAGGCTCAGGTTGGCGCTTGAATCATTGGCACCGACCTCGCGGAAGGTCAGGCCCGAGACCTCCGCGTACATGTCAAAGGTGTAGCGCGCCCAGTCCTGGTTCGCGGCTGTGAACGTCTTGAACGCCCCGCCGGAGCCGTCGTTGTCGGAAAAGCGGTAGGTGACTTCCAAGTCGTTGCCGTCCGCCCAGCTCAGGCTTGATCGGGCAATATGCGCGGCCGTCTGATAGGCTGACCAGATCGGCTTACCGTTCGCAGCGTTCGTATCGACGAGCCCGCTGTCGGGGCTGGAAGGGTCGAGGCCTTCCAGTGGCACCACAGCCGCCCCGTCCGTCGTGCCGGCATCGGTGGCGTCGTTCGGGTTTGTCACCGGGCCGCAGCACCCTGGGCAGGCGCAGGCGTAGTACTGGGTCTCTGTGTGTATGAGGGCCATCAGCTTCCCGTCCATCAGCGCAGGTTCAGCAGTCCTACGATTCGTGGCAATTCGCAGGCGCGTCGGCGCGAGTTTGAGCAGGTCTATACATCTCTATCGACGGTGTCGTACACCGTCCCGCCTGCCGCAAGCCGCCTTGAAGATCGTTTTGCACTGAAGTGTTTGAGAACATTTTAATGAACGCGAGCCGCGCCGCGGGTTTGCTGTCGTCGAGGTTGGCTCAACTGCCGGCCACCGGCTTAACGCAATCCTAGGTCACGCCCTCTACACCCTGTCCCGATGGACGCGGCCCGGTCGCCGCGCAACGGCGCGCTGGCCTTTCCGCGCGCAAGGTGCAGGGTCTCGCAATGAATTATCCTCTGTTGAACACCATTACGGGGCGCGTTGATGTTTCGGTCGTTGCGCCGATCTACAACGAGGAAGAGAGCATCGCGATGCTGTGCGAGCGCCTGCTTGAGGTGCTTGACGCCATGGAACAGAGCTTTGAGATCGTGCTCGTAAACGACGGGAGCTCTGACAACTCAGCCGCTGCACTGGAAAAGGCCGCCCAGACGCGCCCCGAAATCAAGGTCGTGGAGTTTCGCAAGAATGCGGGCCAGACGGCGGCGATGATGGCGGGCATCGACCACGCCAGGGGCGACGTCGTGGTGACGATCGACGCGGATCTGCAGAACGATCCGCGCGACATTCCCAAGCTGCTGCAACTCCTGGATGAGCAGGACGCTGACGTCGTGTCCGGCTGGCGCAAGAATCGCCAGGATGACGCCATCAAGCGCAATTTCGTCAGCCGCCAGGCCAACCGGCTCATCTCCTGGATTTCAGGCGTCAAGCTGCACGACTACGGCTGTTCCCTGAAGGCGTATCGCCGTGATGTGCTCGAAGGCATGCGGCTCTACGGCGAAATGCACCGCTTCATCCCGATCTATGCGTCCTGGATGGGGGCCAAGGTGATCGAGACGCCGGTGCGCCACCATGCCCGCCAGTTCGGTCAATCCAAGTACGGTCTGAGCCGCACCTTCAAGGTTGTGCTCGATCTGATGGTCGTGAAGTTCTTTTCAAAGTGGCTGACCAAGCCGATCTACGTATTCGGTGGCTTCGGAATCTGGTCCATTTTCGCCGGCTTTGCGACGCTCGCCTATGCGCTCTACCTGAAGTTCTACGCGGCAACCTCGCTGATCCAGACACCGTTGCCGACGCTGGCCGCCATGCTGGTGCTGGTCGGAATGACCTCCATTCTCATGGGGTTGCTCGCCGAAATCATGGTGCGGACGTACTTCGAATCGCAGGGCCGCCGGGCCTATGCGGTGCGCCGGACGTTCAACCTGGAACGCGCACTGCCGTAAGGTTGCGGTTGCGGGCCCCGCAGCAGGGGCAACGGGGCCGTCGTTCTCTGCAAACTGATCACGCGAAGGAGCGCCAATGTGCGGCATCGCAGGCTTCGTCGGCGCCGGCGATCGTGACGACCTGGAGCGCATGACACGGGCGCTCGCCCACCGCGGGCCGAATGGCGAAGGCTTCCACATCGACGCGGCAAGGGGCGTTCATCTGGGCCACCGGCGCCTTGCGATCGTCGACGTCGCCGGCGGTCATCAGCCGATGTGGAACGAGGACGGCTCGGTCGGCGTCGTCTTCAATGGCGAGATCTACAACCACAGTGAGTTGCGGGCAGAACTGACCGCGCGCGGCCACGTGTTCGCCTCGCATCATTCCGACACTGAAGTGCTTGTCCATGGCTATGAGGAATGGGGGCGTGATTTGCCTCTGCGCCTCAATGGCATGTTCGCGTTCTGCGTCTATGATGCACGCAAGGGTCGGTTGTTTCTCGCTCGGGACCGTTTCGGTGAGAAGCCGCTCTATTATGGGCGTGGGCGTTGGGGATTTGCTTTCGCCAGCGAGCTGACAGCTTTGGCTGAGCATCCGCGGGTTTCAGGAGCGTTGAGCCAGACCGGCCTCAAGAAACTGTTTGGCTGGGGATACATTCCCGCGCCGCACACGATCCTGCAGGATGCGCATAAGCTCCCGGGTGGCCATTGGCTCGAGGCGGACATTGCGACCGGCGCCATATCGCAACAGCCCTATTGGCAGTTCGAGATCACGCCTGACGACGGGTTGACCCAGGCCGATGAGCCGGCGCTCGTCGAGGAGTGTGCAGCGCTTTTCGCCCAGGCTGCGAGGCGCCGCCTTATGAGTGATGTGCCGCTTGGCGTCTTTCTTTCAGGCGGTCTCGATTCAAGCCTCGTGCTCGCAAGCCTTGCGGCAGATCCGGCGGTTGGCCAGCTCAGCGCCTACACCATCGGGTTTGAGGAGCCGAGCTACGATGAGAGCGCCTTTGCTGCGGCTGTGGCGACGCATGTTGGTGCCCGCCATCGCCTGCGCACGCTGAGCATCGACGATGCGCGCGACCTGATCCCCGATGTGCTGTCGCGTTTGGATGAGCCGCTGGGCGATCCCTCCGTCCTGCCGACCCACCTCGTCTCCCGTTTCGCCCGGGAAGACGTGACCGTTGCGCTGTCCGGCGACGGCGGGGACGAGCTTTTCGCGGGCTACGATCCGTTCCTCGCGCTGACGCCCGCCGCGATCTATGCCCGCGCGGTGCCCGCTCCGTTGCACACCGCAGCGCGTCAGATGGTGAACTGGTTGCCCCGGTCGACGGCGAACATGAGCCTCGACTTCAAGTTGCGGCGCACTCTGATGGGGCTCTCCCATGAGGCATCGGCGCGGTTGCCCGTCTGGATGGCGCCGGTCGACCCCAAGGACATGGCCGAGCTGTTTGGCGAGCCCGTCGACCCCGCAGACGTTTATGCCGAAGCGATCGCGCTGTGGGAGGCCGCCCCCAACAAGCCGACGGTTGATCGCGCCCTGGAGTTCTTCACGCGCTTTTATCTCCAGGACAACATCCTCACCAAGGTCGATCGCGCTGCGATGTTGTGTTCCCTGGAGACGCGCGCGGTGTTTCTGGACAACGATCTGGTCGCGTTCTGTCAACGCTTGCCGCACCGGTTCAAGATGCGCGGGCGGGCGCGCAAGTATCTTCTCAAGCGCGTGGCGGAGCGGTTGCTCCCGCGTCACATCCTGGAGCGCAAGAAAAAGGGTTTCGGGATCCCACTGGCCCAGTGGCTCAAGGATGTGCCCGCCACACCGCCCCTGTCCGAAGCGGGCGGGCTGTCGACAACCTATGCGCGTCACGCCTTCAGTGCGCACCGCAGCGGTGCAGCAGACCACCGGCTGTTCCTGTGGAACTGGCTGGCGCTCCAGGCCTTTGCTTCGAAAGGCCCCAAGCGTGGTGGCGCCGTGGCCGGTGCCGCGCCGCATGATGCCCTGGTACGAACCCTGGCCGCCTGACACCTTCCCCTGCAAAAAGCCGCGATTGGTGTCGGGTCGATCCGGCCCGGTGCACGCAATGGCAGATTCATGACAGGCAACGCGCGTTGCCCGATTGACTTGGCCTGCGCCATCGCTTAGCTCTCCGTCTCCCGGCGACATGTCCGCCATTCGAGGGCATACGGGGGTGTAGCTCAGTTGGTTAGAGCGCTGGCCTGTCACGCCAGAGGCCGCGGGTTCGAGTCCCGTCACTCCCGCCACCACACCGGTGCCCACCCAGCTTATTTCCAAAATGTATTTAGGTGTTTAGGCGCTGCATCGTGGCCGCTGCTGTCTCGAGCGGGTGCGCTCTGTTGCGTGTTCTGAGGAGCCTGCAAACGGCCACTGCGGGCAACCTGCACACCTTCGCTCAAGCAAGCCAATCGCTCAGGCGCGTGCGCTTACCCAAGCGATCAGCCGTCAGGTGCGCACCGAATGTCAGCCTTCAGAATGTCCTGCCATTGTCGTTTCTCGATACCATTTCGGCACTTCATTTACGATGCCAAAGATCGCAATAATTGAATACGTTGGCGAGAGCTTGTATTGCGCCCGGGCATGAACGTGCGCGGACTTTCGGTAAGTGCCGCGTCAATTAAAATTTTCAACTTCAAAGTGTACCCGCCTTTTTACCCCGACAGGCTGTTGGTGTGTTTCCGGTGTAACAGCGTCCTGAAGCTGGACTTGCCGTTACAAAACTGTCGCATCCAGGTGCTACGGCGACCTGTCGATTATTTGTCGGGCGGCATTGTCGGGGGTGCCGGGACAATAACCCTTAAGGGTTAGCGAGCAAAACGCGCATATTGGCCGACGTCACACCAGACGGCGAACGCTGCGCGCCAGAATGCCCCCACCATTGTCGGCTGCCGATGTCACCAGCCCAGGGGATCACCATGGCCTTTCAGCTTCAAATCCTGCACGCATCCGACCTCGAAGGGGGTCTCGACGCTCTCGACCGCGCGGCGAACTTCGCCTCCGTCGTTGAGCTGCTTGAAGAAGACAACCCGAACACGGTCGTTCTGTCGTCCGGCGACAACTACATCCCGGGTCCGTTCTTCGGCGCTGCCGGTAACCGCGACCTGCGCGATCCGCTCCAGGAGGTCTACCAGGACCTGTTCGACGAGCCGGGCTTGACGAACATCCGTGAGGGTGACGGCCGCGTCGACATTTCGATCATGAACATCATTGGTTTCGACGCATCTGCGATCGGCAACCACGAGTTCGATTCTGGTGCAGACACGTTTGAGGGCCTGATCGAGCCGGACATCCGTGGTGGTGGTCTTGGCGACATCCGCTGGCTCGGCGCGCAGTTCCCATACCTGTCGACGAACCTGGACTTCTCGGAGTCGAGCGACCTGGCAAACCTGGTCACGACCGACATTCTCCCGAACACGGATTTCGCGACGCAGCCGCTTGGCGCAAGCACGCCGCAGATCGCTTCCGCGACGACCATCGAAGTCAATGGCGAGACGATCGGCGTCATCGGTGCCACGACCCAGCGCATCGAGAGCATCACGTCCACGGGCGACGTGAGCGAGACGACTGGCGGCGTTGACGACATGGCCGCTCTGGCCGCCGAGATCCAGGCAGACATCGACGCGCTGGAACTCCAGGGTGTCAACAAGATCATCCTGACGTCGCACCTGCAGGACATCAACCTGGAGAAGGAACTGGCCGGCTTGCTGCGCGGTGTTGACGTGATCCTGGCTGGTGGCTCCGACACGCTGCAGGCCAACGAGGGTACGCCGCTCAATCCTGGCGACACGGCTGTTGAAGATTACCCGTTCAAGACGGTCGATGCCGATGGCAACACGGTCCTCATCACGTCGACGGACGGTGAGTACAGCTACGTTGGTCAGCTGATTGTTGACTTCGATGCCAACGGCAACGTGACGGGCTTTGACGCCGCTTCTGGTCCGATCGCCACCGAAAACGATCAGGCTGCTGCTGATCTCGCGACTGAGCTTGGCCTGACCGGCGTCTCCACGTACGACGACCTCAAGGCGCTGACGGACAACGACGATAGCGTCCAGACGCTTGTCGACGCTGTGTCCGGCGTGATTGCTGCGACGGATGGCAACACGTTCGGTTCAACGGACATCTTCATCGAAGGTCGTCGCGCAGCCGTTCGCACGGAAGAGACGAACCTCGGCAACCTGACGGCTGACGCAAACCTCGCGGCAGCACAGGCGTTCGATGGCGAAATCCTCGTGTCTCTGAAGAACGGTGGCGGCATCCGTGCTGCGATCGGTGAAATCGACGGTCTGACGGGCGATTTGCTGCCCACGCCTGCAAACGAGGAGGCCGGCAAGGAAGCGGGTGAGATTTCTCAGCTCGACATCGAGAACTCCCTTCGCTTCAACAACGGCCTTTCGGTCATCACGCTGACGACCGCAGGTCTGGTCGAGATCCTCGAGCATGCCGTGTCCGCATCCGGCCCGGGCTCCACGCCGGGTCAGTTCCCGCAGGTTGCTGGCGTTGACTTCTCGTTCGACGTCAACCAGCCGGCAGGCTCGCGCATCAACAACGCTGCCGTGGTCGATGGCGACGGCAATATCGTTGTCGAGCTGGTCAAGGGTGGCGAACTGGTCGCGAACCCGACCGAGACGATTAAGATCGTCACGCTCAACTTCCTGGCCGACGGTGGCGACGGCTACCCCTACCCGGAGCTGGCGTTGGATCGCACGGATCTCTACGATCTTGATGGCGACGGTAACGACGACGGCGTTCAAACTGGTGCTGCTACGTTTGCGGACGATGGCACGGAGCAGGATGCCATGGCCGAGTTCTTGGCTGCGAACTTCTCCGAGACGGCGTTCAACGAGGCTGAGACGGACGTTACGGGTGACACGCGCATCCAGCAGATCGCTGAAGACGGCGTGTCTGACAGCGTCTACGCAAGCGAAGAGGGCTTCATCGGGCTCGACGAGACGGGTGAAGCACGCGGCAACAGCCAGGCCAACTTGATCATCGGCGATGCCGGCGACAACTCCGTCTTCGGCGGCGATGGCACAGATGAGATCTTTGGCGGTGCCGGTGCCGACTTCCTCCAGGGGTCGAACGGCGGTGACATCATCTCCGGCGGCGCTGGCGACGACAGCATCTTCGGTGGTCGCGGCAACGACACCATGGACGGCGGTGAGGGCCGCGACGTCCTCAATGGCGGCCTTGGCGTCGACACGCTGATCGGTGGAGCTGGCCGCGACGTGCTGGTTTCGACCGCTGGCAACGACATGCTGACGGGCGGCGTTGGCCCGTTCGGTGACAACGAACGTGACCTGTTCAGCATCAAGGACGGTGGCGTTCGCGAAGTGACCGTGACTGACTTTGAGCTGGGCACGGACTCCCTGAACCTGCGCAGCCTCGGCATCACCAACATCGCAGCGGACATCGCACAGTCTGACGATGGTGCGGACCGCATCCTTGAGATCGGCGACACGACGATCCGCCTGACGGATCTGGCTGGCACGACGATCGGCGAAGACGACGTGCTGATCTAAGGCGCACACGCCTTTAACGCCCTCGCAGTGGTGGGGGCGTTGCGACAGACGAATGATTGGGAGCGGGCTGGGCCAACGGTTGGACTCCGGGCCTGCTCTCAGAATTCACTTACGCCGATGAGCCCGACGAGCCGGATCACCCAGGTCGTAGTGGCAGAGGCGTCGGCCAACCGTCTCGCTTGCGAGACGTCGCGTACCCAAGATTGGCACGCAGCGATG
>CAZGNQ010000082.1:0-12661 GCA_964527285.1 uncultured Hyphomicrobiales bacterium
GCCCCCGGTTCAGGCTGTGGTGGTCCGCGGGGCTCGACAAGTGCGACCACGGTGTCGAGGATCCTGCGCAACTGGGCCGTGTCACTGTAACCTGACCGTTCACACCGTGCCTGCCCAGCAGTCGCAATGCGCTCGCGTGCAGCAGCGTCCGGTAAATATCTCGTCACAATACGCACAAGATCGGGCAGGTCATCGAAAAACAATGCCTCTTCGCCGTCCTTGAAGAGGGCCTCGTGGTGTGCCGTGCGCTCTGCCAACATGCAACCGCCGGCCGCCGGGATCTCGAACGTGCGTGTTGTCGCGGTTTCCGGGATGCGTTTGCTCAACAAGCACAATGTGAGTTTTGCATGGCGAAGTGCGCGGGCATATTCGGTGCCCCAAAGGCCATCCCCGCGCACGACGCCCCGCGCCCAGGCGTTACGGTCGGCAAATCGCGGCCAGTTGGGGCCCCAGACGCGTACGTCAACGCCATGATCGTTTAAAGCCTTGATCGGTGCGACGTAAGCTGGCTGACAATGTCCCACAAATGTCACATCGCTTTGCAGCGCCGGCGCTGGCTGATCACCGTCGTTCATCGCCCCCTGTGCGATGCGCTTGCCAAAGCCTTGCTCAATTGCAAGGCAGTGCCGGGCGCCGGCCGCGCGGTATTGGTCAAGCTCGAATTGCTTCGTCGTTGCCGCAAGGTCGTAGTGCGGCAGCGCTCGGAAAAAAATATGCGAGCGATTGTCGATGAATAGCGAGTCAATGCTGTAGTGAATGATGAAGCGCTTTATTGAACGCTTGCGTAATGCCTCAATTGTCGTCGACTTGATCCATGTCCCCTTGATGATCCATACGATATCGAATTCGACTGTGGACGCAAAGGCCAACAGTCTTTTGTTCAATTCTTCGACCGGACGGCCGAAGTTAAGCCGTGTGGCGGCGGAAAGCTCCATCCTTGAAAACCCTTCCCGCGTGGGCAGCGTATCAAATGGAATGAGTTTGCAGCCCAGCTCTTCCAAGGACCGGACCCGATCCTCACCATTGCCGCCGGGCTTTAACTGACCAACGTAAAGAATGCGCATCATGACCTCGTTGCGTTGGCTTGTGTCGGCGTGGCAGCGACGCGGCGGCCGGAGCGTCGGCAGGCACCACGGGAGGCTGCAGCGGTGCCCATTTTGAAAAAGGATCGTCAGGTCATCGCTGTGAGCGCCCGTGGTTGGGCTGATTTTTTCGCCAGATCTCCGCCGCTCCCCATTCCAAGCGCGAGTTCCAAGGGCAGACGGCTTATGATGAGGGTGTGCCAAGCGTTAGCCGAAAACGCTCTTCGCGTCATACCCCATCAAATCGATTTCGCGAGAAAATCGTTGCGCAATACGATCAATCTGAGCACTCGTCAGATCGTCTCGGCGCGTACGCGGCCCGCCGGATAGCCCACCCTTCGCGCGAACACCAAGATCGCCATCAAAAGGCAAGCCAACCGACTTGAAAATCGACGCGAGCTCATCATGCAGGTTTTCATATCTGATCAAATGATCAACGCATAAATCACCGCTCGCTGCATCAGTGTAAATCGGATGGTTCGGCGGGAGCTCCCTTTCAATCACATCATCAATGCTCAATTGTGTCTGGTTGGCGGTGCGGAGCATATTATGCATGGAAACGACCTTGTCCCATGGGTTACGCTCGATCGCAAATTTCGTGTAGGTTGCCCAGATGTCGGGTGGAATGCGACGGCGCAAATCCGTGGCGGTCATGTGATTGAAGAATTTCGGCCTCAGAAGAGCCAATCTGACCACTGTACGAAGGCGGCGAATAGGCCCGCCCACCACACGTGAGTCACCCAAAGGATTAAACCAACCGATATGGTTTTGTGGGTTGTGACCTTCGATTGGGGGATGGATTGGTGTAATGATATCGTCCGGACCACGATGGCGCGCCAGGAAATGCTCAACGCTGGTGCCTGCGGTCTTGCGCGTTTTTAAGAAGATCAGCTTATAGCGGTGCAGGATAATCATTGCCGTTCTCGTTGTTACCGAGCATCATGCAGGTGACGGATGGTTCGCGCGAAACGATGCGTCGCTACGCGGATTGCCGACCAAACAGGGGGGCCGCAGTTGCGAGCTTTGCCGCTGGTCGCTGACCAATGCGTTGGCTGCAGTCAATCGACTTGTGCTTACGTTCGCGTGGCCGAGAGCCGCTCGGGGGTATAGCCATGCGCAGACGCATGCGCCTGAAACAGCGTGGCAAGTTCAGCACCTGAGAGCCTGCGGTGGGAGGAAAGGGCGCTCGGCATGCCAAGCTGCGAAAATGCCTCTGGCCAATACGTTGAGTCCTCGCGTATACCGGGGCGAAGCGGTTGAACGTCCGGCGGGCTTTCCGGCCCGAGTGTGTCCCATCCGGACCTGTCCAATAGGGTGCGAACACACCGCGCCGGATCAGCTGTGAACTCACCGAGCGTAATCGTGGTGACGGGGCCGCCCCCCCAGGCCGCAAGGCGCCGATGCGTCGTGAGATTGGCCGCCCACCAAAAGGCGGCGAGCTTTATGTATGCCGGCTGGCGCAAAAGCACCTCCGGCGTTATTCCGGCTGCAGTCCAAACGGGGTGCCTCTGAGCCAGGGCGGCATTTATGATCTCTTCATACTGCCAGTTGTTGTAAAAACCGCGGCGCCGAAAGGCGGTGGCGCGGCGATACCGGTCTCCGATCCCCTTGCGCCATGTGCCAGGACCTGACGGCATGAGGTGCGCGGTCACCCATCCGATTGGATCACGCACCAAATGCACAACGTGAACCGATACATCGCTGGCAAGCAGCTCAGGCAGGCGGTTCCACGCCCGTACAACGTCAATCACGACATTGTCGCCCTGCGTTGCCAGTTGGCGGAGGTAAGCGATCTGAGCGGGCGATGACTCAGCTTCCAATTCATCGAGCGGCTTAATGGGTTCGAGATCGGAGTCAACGTCGGGACGCACTGCGTCCCAGAAGGCGCCGAGTTCATCCCAGGTCCCCTTGGCATTCTGCCGAGCGCCTTGCCATAACCGCGGATGAAAGGGCTCGTCGAAGCAGAGCGTCCTCGGATCGCGGCGGAAGGTCTCCCAGACGATCGTCGTTCCTGAGCGGCGCAGCCCGGTGATCAGAATGGCTTGGCAGGTCATGGATTGGTGCCAATCAGGCGTTGTTGGGCGGAGCGTTGGAAGTGCCGATCACCCGCTTTTGCCATCGGCTGTGCGGGGTGTCAGGGCACCCAAAGTCGGCTCCGCGGCACGTGAGCTACGCGGCCTCTTACAAGCGATCGCGAACGGACGGCAGCCCCATGCGATCCGTTCAGCGCAGCCCATTGCCGTTTTGGCGGGAAGCGTGGCCTTTTGAAACCACTGCGGCTCTTGCCAGCGCGTCCTGTTGTGTGTGTAAAGCGCCGGGGGACAAAACGCTGTGGCAGACGGCAAGCGCGGCAGATGGTGGGGTGCAAGGCATTCGCAGTCGTTCCACAATGTGTCGCACGCAGGTTGCGGTCGCGGCCTCGCGTCTCCCGTTCGCGACCAAAACGACGTCGCGCCAGCCCGCGCTACGAATCAAAGCGCATAGCCAAACCGTTCGATCAGCGGGCCGCAGCCCTCTGTGATGCGCTCGAGCGCCCAATCCGGCACCTTCGCGATGGCGCGAGCGCTCGCGTCTTTGCGGATCGGATACCATTTCTGGCCGAAGGCATCGAAATTGGAGCCAAAGGGGATCTGATCGTTGGCCTGAGGCATCATCGCGGGATCGAATGGCAGCTCCACGAAGCGACAAATCTCCTGGATCTTCGCCTCCGGCTCATTGAGGATGTCCTCAAACCGCCAAATGGCCATTGTGGCAGCGGGTTGATCGTCAAGCGCGGCTGTGTAGCTGTTGCGCCAGTGCTGCATTGCGATCTCGAGTTTCCCGGCCTCGTCGAACGGCAAACCGGCAACCCCACCGACTTGAATGACCGCGCGCCAGATCATGACATACGGATTGCGCGTCACCAGGACGAAACGCGGGTCGCATCCGTCGAGCAGTTGGCGAATGAAGCCGACCTGCAGTGTAAACGTTTGGCTCTTATCAATAAAGCGGCGCGGCCGGTCCCGGCGCGCACCGTGGAGGCGAAGGCATTTCCGAATAACGGAGCGAAACCTATCTGCGGTCTTTGGGTCAGCGCTTTCACCCGTCAGGCGATAATATGTCAGGAGTGGATCGCTGGCATAGACCCAGCCGTGATTTTCTGTCGGCAATTCGGGCGGGCACACACTGCGCCACGTGAGCTCAGGTGGCAATGCATCGCGAAGCACGTTCTGCATTTCATCGGAGCCGGCCCAATAGCGGTGGTCACCGGTCGCACACACAAGATCGGGATGCCGGCGCAGGATGCGCGCAAGCAGCGTAAGGCCACCGCCTTGGGTCCCCAGCAGGAAAATGGGCCGATCAATCGCAATCGCCTCATCATCGCGAAAGCGTGGGTCAAACCGCCACCGATGGAACCGCGCCCGCTGCGCCGCCGAGTTGAGTTTGCGCGTTACGAAGTTCATTGGTCGGGACGCTTCTTTGGCTCCGCCAGACCGTTGCTCAATTGAATGCCCGAGCGATGCAGTCGGCGATCAAGTTGGTATCAGGACGGTTCGTCGGGCAAATCGCGATAGGCGAATACCATAACGGATGGTGACGTTCGATAGAAGGCGCCGCGCTCATCGCGTACGTTGCGCGTGTTCATGATCCGAATTTCAGGGAACTTACGGCGAATGATGGCTAATGCGTCAAAAGCTGTGAAGCTGTAGTAGACACCGTCGCCTTCGGAATATTTGTACATCTTGCCACGGGTTTGGACCCATTGCAGCGTGTTCCACAGTCCCAGCGACTTGATGGTATACTTTGCGGTGGTGCCCAGCACAGATCCTTGCCCGATGGCGTTGGAATCGGAAATCATGATGCCCCGCGAAGCAACACGAACCATTTCATTCACAGCCTTCTGCCAGTTTGGGACATGGTGGAGAATGCCGGTCTCGATCACCCAATTGAATTCATCATCTGCGAATTGAAGGTCGGTCGCATCGCCCTCAATCAAGGTGTCGGATTTTACAAGTCCGGTTTCAATGCCGGTCTTGCGCATGCCTTCGACAGGCTCCACCCCGATGACGCGCTCATCTGGGAACATGTCCTGAAGAATGCGGACAGCACGACCTGTGCCGGCACCGACATCCAGAATGGACCCCCCACCTTGAAAACGGGCCATCCCTGCAAATGCGGAAATGGCCATGGGATGGGTCGTCCGCTTTTTTACACGCTTGACTTCATAGCCGGCCGCCGTCCGCTCATAATACGCGCGCTGCAGGGCTGTTGCGTCCGTCATGGTGTTATCTCCTGGAAAAACGCAGCGTGTGTCTCAAGGCCCTCGGCGGCCTCGTGTCAATGGTCCTGGCCGCGTGCCCTGTCCTGCAATACGGCGCGCAGGCCGTCTTCAAAGCGTGTTTTCGCCACCACGCCCAGAAGGCTATGCATGAAGGACGGGTCGCCTGTTGAGTGGCGGATTTCGCCTTCACGCGGTGCGGCATGGCTGATGTCTGCATCGCACACCAGCAATGCGGACATCGTCTCAGCGAGCCGGCGCACACTGATCGCCGTGCCCGTACAGACGTTGACGGCATTGAAACTGGCGGGCCGTCCTGCAGACTTCTCGCACAAAAGCCGCGCCATGGAGGCTGTCAGAGCTTCCACCACGTCATCGATGAAAATGAAGTCGCGTGTTTGCTGCCCGTCGCCGAATATCGTGATCGGCATCCCCCGTGTCAGACGGTCGGCAAAAATCGAAATAACGCCGGAGTAGGGCGACCGCGGGTCCTGGCCTTGCCCGAAGACGTTGAAGAACCGCAGTGCAATTGCTGACACATCGAATGTCGACGCGGCGACGGCGCCGTGGAGTTCACCACTGAGCTTGTCGGCACCGTAGGGCGAAATGGGGCGCGTCGGCGTGGCCTCGGTAATGGGCAGTTGAGCCGCTGCGCCATAGACGGCGGCGGACGAGGCCGAAACAACGGGAATAGCGCCGCCCTGCGCGTCGCGTGCGGCTTGCAGCACCGTCACCGTGCCTGATGCATTCGTCAGATGACTGGCTTTCCAGTTCTGGTTGCAGACATCAACGGAAGCGATGGCGGCGAGATGAAAGACGCCATCGCACCCGGTGATGAGATTGGCGACTGCATCTCCGTCGGCGACATCGGCGACGATCAACTCAGTGCCTTTTGGAACATTGCTTCGTTTACCGCTTGATAAATCGTCGAGGATCCGAACGCTGTGGCCAGAGGCAATCAGCCTGCCGGACAGGTGCGAGCCGATGAACCCGCACCCGCCAGTTATTGCGAAAGTCTGGTTCGATCCTGGCATCGTCATGCGTCCAACCCTGAGAATGTCGGGACATCGTGGTGCGCCGAATGCGGTGCTTCAGATGCCTCTATCGAGCGCTCAAGCTCATCGGAATAACGTTCGCCATAGCCTCGCCACGACAACAGGCCCCGATCCTGCGGTGCCAGTCGCTCAAATTGACCTGATCGAACCCTCTCAAGCATCGCCCTCAGACCAGTTGCGAGTTGCACTGGATCGGAGGGAGGAACAACGTGGATTCGATCGGACAGGGCAGGAGAATGCGCGAGGTCAGCGCCGCCCGTCATTGTGGTGCAGACGAGCGGGAGCCCGGACGCGAGGGCCTGGGCCTGGACAAGTGCGAGCCCTTCCTGGCGCGACGACATGGCGAAAACACTGGCTGACTGATAGAATTTTGTCAGCTCGCGTTGCTCCACCGGATCGTGATGGGTAAACCACGGATCATCCGGCAACGGCACATCGCGCAATGCGCCGACGTGAACCAACTCGCAGTCCTGAAGCTGGCGCATGGCCTCGCAAAGGACGTCAACGCCCTTTTGATAGCTCCAATTGCCGACGAATAGCACGCGACGAGGATGCGGCGGGGGGCCGTCGCGCTGCGGAAACATGTCGAGATCAACGCCATAGGGGTTTGCAAACGTCTTGGCTGCCAGCGCGTGATCGCGTTCGAAGCTTTGCGCAACGTGCGATGATGGAATGACGATCCGGTCCGCAAGGGCATAGCCCGCGCGTTCCCGCTCAAGGGTGTGCACAGCAATTGGGCGTGCGCCGGCAGCCCTCAGGATCTCATCCTGGGCATCCACATGCATGCTGCCGCGTTCCAGATAGACGAGCGCGCCGAACCGCTTTCGCGCATACTCCGCGGCTTCGAGATAAACGCCTGACATGCAGATAAAAGCATCGCAGGGCTCAAGCCTTTTGATGACCGCTGCATTCAAAGCGCGGTGCATACGGTGCACCCGCGCATCGCGCCAACGTTGGCCGAATGCGCGTTCCCACATCAGGAAAGGGAGTGCCGCGCGCGTCAATGAGCGATGGCATTCCGCCGGCAATCCAAATGCAACGGCGCGATCCTTTGGGACGTAAGAGTAAAAGCGGACGTCATGGCCGAGCATGGCCAATTCACGTGCGAGGTCGAGCACGTGAAAGCGACCGGTGCTGGCGATCGCAATCCTCATTTGCCACACTCCTGAGTGTCCGCGGTGTCCAATTGCCCCTTCACCACGATCGCGGCGATAACCATCACCATCAGCAGTTGGGCGCCCAGGTAGCCCGGCACAGCGACCGCTGCCCCCCACAGCCCGTATGACGCGATCAGCGGGATGGATATGATCAGGGCAGCCGCAGCAGCGAAGCACCTTATCCAGAGCACCAGCTCCGTCCGCTCAAACGCGAAGCACACCCTGAGGAAGACCTGGGACACTGTGTTGAGAGCGTAACCAACAGCGATCCATGGCATCAGATCTGCTGCTGCTCGGTAGGGCTCGGCAAGCAGAACCAGGGCAACGATATCACTGAGCACCACGAAGCAGACGACGCCGAACGTGCCGATCGCCAAAGCCAAAGCAACCCAAAACGCAATGATGCGCCCGAATTGCTGCCAACGGCGTTTCGCGGCGGCCTCGTAGAACCGCGGGCGCAGCCATGTGTCCAGAAACCCGCCGAGCATGAGGAACGGTCGGCTGACAACAGCATAGAGCGCCGCATAGATGCCGGCGGCCTCAAGGCTGAGCAGGGCTGCAAGAATGTATCGGTCGCCGACGGATGTGATCCACGTGAGCCCGGCGATCGGCAGCAGTGGCAGGACGAATGTCCAGATGCGCCTGCGCAGCGATGGGGCGTCTTCAAGGCTGCGAGCACCCAAGCCATGCTGAGCCCGCGCGGGCGCCTCGTCCCCTCGCGTTGGTTCAGCGGCTTCGGGGGCGCCTGAAGTAGTAGGAACCGGCCCTGGCCCGCTCTCAGGCTCGCCCGTCGTGGTTGGCTGGTCGGCGTCTGCTTGCTTGCCTTCCAACGTGATCAGCCGCGCGAACACGAGGCAGATGCCGCCCGTGGCCAGCGCAAACCCCAGCAGAACGAGCGGTGCGCCACCGGCAAACGCCAGGACGAAGGCAACGGCCAGCAACGGGCGCCCCCAGGCATCCGATGCCCGCCAAAGTGCCATCGCCTTCTGTCTGCGCGCAGCATTCAGCAGTGATGTCTCATATGTGCGCGCCGTGTCTGCCAGCACGACGCAAACCAGCACGACACCGACCCACACCGGCAGCCCTGCCGTGGGCCCGAACGCGGCCCCGGCAATCATCACCACAGCACCCATTCCCAGCAGTGACCAGCGCAGCATCTTAACGCTCTCACGTCTCAGCAGGGCCGCGCCAGTGGGATCAGTGAACTCCGCGCGAAACCGCATGGCCGCGTTGAGCAGCGGCCAGGCACTGAAATTGAAAGCGAGCGTGGCAAGCCCAAGCAACAGGACCAGCTGACCATAACTCGCCGGCGGCAACACTTCGGTGAGCAGGCGTACCGACACGAGTGCACCGAGCCCGGCGAAGAGTTGACCCGCAGCCACCCAGCCAGCTTCGCCCGCCAGAATGCGCATCCGGCTCGCTTTTCGATCTGTGGCGGCGGCAATCTCAACCACGGTGGCTGTCCCTGCAGTGGGGTGTGGTGTGGCGCATCTGACGTCTGCTCCCGGTCTGGTGGCGAACTCGGAAACAAACGTCAGCGGCGATGACGGTGCGGGCCATCAGGGCGCGGCGCCGAACGCCAGGACCCAACAATTCCGCACCGCCTACTTGTGTTCGATGCTGGCCAACACGCCTTGGAATGCGTCGTTCACCCGGCGCTGGAATGCCGGCCAACCGAACTGCTCAGCGATGGTCGCGGCACCCTGCTCGTGAGCGGCCTGAGGCGCGCGCAGCGCCAGCTCAAGGGCGGCGGGGAATGCCTCGGGCGTGACGGCGGTCGCCAGCGAGCTGTGGCTCAGCGCATCCTTGGCCCCACGCACCGCCAAACCGATTGCAGGCGTGCCGCATGCCATCGCTTCGATGAACGCGATGCCGAACCCTTCGCCAGTTGAGGGCATCACATAGATGTCGGCAGCTCTGTAAAGATCGGGCAGCTCTGAGAAGGGGACGCGGCCGAGAAAGCGCACGCGATCCGCCACACCCAGTTCGGTCGCGACGGCCTTGAGGCGTTCCAGGTCGTCGCCCACGCCGCAGACCAGATAGACGACATCGTGGCCGGCTGCGACAAGAGACGGGATTTGCTGCAACACCATGTCGTGGCCCTTGTGACGCTGACGCGTATCGAGCCGCGCCACCGTCAGGAGCACCTTTTGCTGGTCCTCCAATGCGAAGGCGGTGCGCGCCGCAGGCCGATCTCCAGGGCAGAAATGCGGTGCGTAGGTATTGTAGATAACCGGAGCGTGGACCGGTGCGCCGCTGGTCACCTCGCGCAGGCGCTCGCTTGTGTCGTGGGAGACGCAGAGGATCATGTCTGCGCGTTTCAGCGCGGCGCGTTGGCCTGACGATACATTGCCGTACAGCTCCAGGCCGTGCAGATGCGCGACGAGCCGTGATCGGGTCAGCCGAGCGAGTGTAGCCGCCAGCGGCGCCATGTAGAGGTGGCCGCAGTAGATGATGTCCGGCCTACGGGTGAGAGCGAGCCGCGCCGCCGTCGCAGTGTATTTCAGCCGTCCCGGAATGGCAGGCAGTTGCACCGCGGCAGACGGCAGCCCAGTCACGTCGCCCGCAGCCTCTCGCGGCAGGATCGTGATCCGCTCCACTGGATCTAGGGCTGCCACGGCATGCATGAGATCCTGTGTCGACTGGGCGATCCCACCGTACCCACCGAACGCCGCAGCGGCCAAAGCCAGCACATGCATGGTTGCCCCTTCGCGAGTCCGGCATTGAGCGTCGTTACCGTCGCACTGCGCTTAGGAATGCCCGCCCGCGCGACCAAGCAAATTCGCTCATCATGGACGAATGCCATGCCCGATAATGGCATCACCGCCATAGGTGGCTTGCGTCGCGATGATCGGGCGTGACGTGCGCGGCGATCGCAGGTGCCTTGCGCAGTGTGTGAGCGCCTCGATTCCACAGGCAGGGTGCACCGTGGGGCAGACTGGCCGTCCCGGCCTTCGGGTCGGCGCCCTCTTGTCGTTGGCGGCGTTGCGTGGCTTGGTCTTTTGACGGGCCGCGCCCACGTCTGCACCAACGATAACGAACCGAGACCTGCTCGTGGCCGAGAAACGCTTCGACGAACTGAGCTACGCTTCACCGGACGATCCTTGGTGGAAACGCCGGCTGATCCGCACGATTGAGGCGCTGTCGGGACGCCATCGCTTCCTGCCGCTCTATCGGATCTGGCAGCGTGAAATCGTGGGCCGATCCGACCGCGTGATGGGCGACCTGCTCAAGCTCATCAACGTGGAGTTGGCGATCGTCTCGCCGGTTTGGCCACCCGTAGTGCCAAATGATAACCCCCTGATTCTTATTGCTAATCACCCATTCGGCATTGGTGACGGCATTGCCGCCTTGGCCATTGCGGAGGAACTCGGCCGCCCGTTCAAGGTGCTGTTGCACAAAGATCTGACCAACGTCCCGGAGATCAAGCCCTACAGTCTGCCTGTCGATTTCGACGAGACGAAAGAGGCGATGAAGCACAACATCGAGACCAAGCGCGAGGCGCTGCGGCTGCTCGATGAGGGCTACACGATTGTCATCTTCCCGGCCGGCGGCGTGGCGACGGCCCACGATGTGTGGGGCCAGGCGGAGGAATTGCCATGGAAGATGTTTACGGCGCGCATGATCATGTCGGCCAAGGCTTCGGTTCTGCCGGTCTATTTTGAGGGTCAGAACAGCTGGATCTTCCATTTCGTCAGCAAGTTTTCCGCCACGCTGCGGCTCTCGCTGTTGGTGTCTGAGTTCAGGCGTTTTGCCGGCTCGGTCTGCCGCGTCCGTGTCGGCGCGATTGTTCCGTTTGAGCAGTTGGAGCACCGCAACGACCGCAAGCAGCTCATCAAGGAGCTGTACGACCGCGTGCATGCGTTGAGCGAGCGCGAAATCATCAGCGATCCCGTTGTGGAAGACGCGCCGGAGGACCGGCGGGCAGGCCCAATCAAAGGCATCCGGCGGCTCAAGCAAAGGGCCAGTGACCTGATCCCGGCGCGTGAGGACCTGAAGCGCAGCGCGCAGGGCCAGATCCGCAAGGTCGGGCGATTGCGCCGCCGGATCGGTGAGCGCGTGGACCGCGCCATACCAGAGCGCAACGCCATCAAGCGCCGCTTCCGGGCGCGGGCGCGCAAATTACGCCAGCGCCTGCGCGAGACGCGCCGCCCCCGGCGTGCTTCGGGTCGGTGATGCCAGCCTCCCCCCCGCGCGCTGGCATTGACGATGCCCAAGCCTGATTGCGGCGAGCACCAGCGGTGACGGGCTCGTATCGGGCGGTGCTGATGAACAGCCATTCAAGTTTTTCACATCCCGCTGAAGTGGGCGCTATGCGGGTTTTTTTCCTCCGAGCAGACGCCACCTCTTGTCCTGTCAGACGATCAAAAACGCCCAGTGACAGGAGCCTCGCATGTCCGTCTCCAACAGCTCTTTTTTCTCCGCATCGGTGGCCGCGCGTGCGCTGAGCGCAAGTGCCATCGCCCTTACTGCCACGCTGGCCATGGTCGGCGGCGCTTCGGCAACGCCGCATCACCATGCCCATAAGGCAAAGCAGCCCCGCGCAGATCTCGTCATCCGTTCCGTTGATCTCCACGCAACCGGGACCTGCAGCCTGCTCCGGCCGGCCATCGTGGGTGATATTGTCGTGAAAAACCGGGGTGATGCGCGCGCAAAGCTTCTGGCGATTTCACCCCTGTTGCACGTTGAGGATGCCCGTGACGACGGCTTCAAGGACGACGACGTGACCTTCAACTCGTTGGCGCCGGGCGAGCAAGCCACCTTTCGCGTGCGCATCGGGATTGGCAAGAACAAGGCCGGCTACAAGGGCGTTCGCACGATCCGCATAAAGGCCGATCCGCGTCATAAAATCGAGGAGCACAACGAGCGGAACAACACCTATTCCGTTCGTGTTCATGCCAACGCGCATTGTGTGTGACACGCTTGGCCGGCGGACCTGACGAGCAAGCCCGTTGACCTGTTCTCGTCTGGCGCGGTCCCCGGCCAAGGGACCCGGCCAGGGGCCCGGCCAGCCGGTCGGTCAACGACCCGGCCAGCGACCCGGCTAAGGGTCCGGCGATGGGTTAAGGGCCGCATCGCCGGTTGGCCGGGAATTGCCACGTGAAGCAG
>CAZGNQ010000083.1:0-1448 GCA_964527285.1 uncultured Hyphomicrobiales bacterium
GGGGGTGCTTGTCGTGGTGGAAGTCGAGCGTCTCGGCGGACATGTACGGGCCGAGCGCGTCGTGGGCGTAGGGCAGATCGGGCAGCGTGAAGGCCATGGTCGCATCCTCTCTGGGCTGGTTGGGGCCCGTTCGGGCTCGGGGTGGTGGGCCTGACGCGGCGCGCCAGGCTTTCAGGTCTGACAGAGGCAACCGCAGCGGCCGGGCTCGGGTTCCAACGCTCACCCGTGAATGGGCATGTGCGTATGGGGGACCGGGCCACAACGGTGATGGCGCCGTCCTAGCTCATACGAAAGTTGCGCGCCACGGTTCGCTGAAGCGCAACTGCGTCAAGCCGGATTGTTCTGCGCTCAGTCCAGCCCGACGGATGCCAGCGAGAACGCTGCGGCGAGCGCTGAATCCTTCAGGCCCTCAAAGCGGCCCGATGCGCCGCCGTGGCCGGCCGTCATGTTCATCTTCATGATCACCGGTGCGCTGGACGTGGAATGGGCGCGCAGTTTGGCGACCCACTTGGCCGGCTCCCAGTATGTGACGCGCGGGTCCGTCAGGCCGGCGATCGCCAGGATCGGCGGATAGGCCTGGGCGGCCACATTGTCATAGGGAGAATAGGAGCGGATCGTCGCGAACGCCTGCGGGTCCGTGATCGGGTTGCCCCATTCGGTCCACTCCGGCGGCGTCAGCGGCAGTGTGTCGTCAAGGATTGTATTCAGCACGTCGACGAACGGCACGTAGGCAACGACGCCGGCAAAGAGATCCGGCGCCATATTGGTCACCGCACCCATCAGCAGACCGCCAGCCGAGCCGCCCTCCGCCACGATGCGCCCGCGCTGCGTGTAGCCCTTGTCGACGAGATACGCACCTGCGGAGATGAAATCCTTGAAGGTGTTGACCTTGTGCTCGCGCTTTCCGGTTTCATACCAGCGCTGGCCCTTTTCCTTCCCTCCGCGGATGTGGGCAACGGCGTGGATGAACCCTCGGTCGACAAGGCTGAGGCGAGTGGTGGAAAAGCCGGCCGGCATGGCGATCCCGTAGGAGCCGTAGCCGTAGAGCAGCAAGGGGGCAGAGCCGTCCAGCGGCGTGTCTTTTCGGTAGAGGAGCGTGACGGGGATCGTCTCACCGTCGTGCGAGGGGACGTGGAGCCGCTCGGTCACGTAATCCGCCGGGTCATGGCCGGAGGGTATTTCCTGCTGCTTGCGCAGTGTCCGCTGCTCGCTGGCGATGTCGTAGTCGAACACCTGGCCCGGCGTCGTCATGGAGGAATAGGAAAAGCGCATCGTGGTTGTGTCGAATTCATAACCCAGCGAAAGCCCGAGCGAATAGGCGGCCTCCTCAAACGCGATCGCGCGCTCGCCTTCAGCGTTGCCCGCCCCCCGAGCCGCACCGTCCTCGCCCTGCGAGCGGATAACAATCCGCGGCAGCGCGTTCTCGCGCTCCAGCCGCAGAATCTGCC
>CAZGNQ010000083.1:1548-5025 GCA_964527285.1 uncultured Hyphomicrobiales bacterium
GAGCGGATAACAATCCGCGGCAGCGCGTTCTCGCGCTCCAGCCGCAGAATCTGCCCCTTCAGGACGCCCATGGAGACAATGTAGGTGCCAGGGCGGTGCGCAACGACGTCCTGCCAGTGCGCCATGCCCGGCGTTGCCACGGGCACGCGGACGATTTTGCGATCATCGGCGCCGTCGGCATTGGTGAGGATGATAAAGTCCTCATCCAGGTGCTCGACGTCGTATTCGTGCTTGCCTTGACGGGCAGCAATCAAGGTCGGCTCGGCATCAAGGTCATCCATCGCCAGGAAGCGCACTTCGCTCGTCTGATGGTCGTTGGCTTCGATCAGCAGATACTGGCGGCTCTGCGTTTCCGACACCTGGACGAAAAATGCCGGATCGCTCTCGCGGTAGATGATCCGGTCGTCTGCCTGCGCTGTGCCAAGCACATGGCGGGCCACGGCAAACGGCCTGTGGTTGTCGTCCACCATGGTGTAGAAAAAGCTGGCGCCATCGCGTGCCCAGACCACGCCGCAAGTGGTGTTCTCCACCGTGTCCGGCAGCGTCTCACCGGTCGCAAGCGATTTGATGCGGATGGTGTAGTATTCTGACCCGTTGTCGTCGACGCTGTAGGCCAGCAGCGTGTGGTCGGGCGCGTGTTCCGTGGCACCGAGAGAAAAATAGGCAAGTCCGGCGCCCATGGCATTGCCATCGATCAGGATTTCCTCGCCAGAGCGGTCACCACCACGCGGATGGCGACACACGAGGCGATACTCACCCCCCTCCACGTAGCGGACATAATATTCCCATGGGCCGTCGGCCACCGGCACGCTGTCGTCGTCCTTCTTGATGCGCCCTTTCATCTCCTCAAAGAGCGTCGCTTTGAGGTCATCGAGCGGCGTCAGGACGGCGTCGGCGTAAGCGTTTTCGGCTTCCAGATGCTGGCGGATATCCTCAGCCAGCACCTCGGGCTTGCGCATCACCTCCTGCCAGTTCTCTGCGCGCATCCAGGCGTAATCATCGGTCCATGATTGGCCGTGGGCGGAATGCGTCACCGTCTCGATGCGTGCCTGCGGCGGGGTGGCGGTGGCGAAGGGCATGGTTCACTCCGAAATTGTGTCGGTGGTCGCGCGCGTGTGTCGCTGCGGCGAGGCATTGGGACTTGCCGGGACCCCGCGCGTCATCACGGCGGGCTTCACCTCGTGATAGCGACGCGGCCTCCGGGAGCATACGCTTCAAGCGCTTTGGCTGATGGGGCGGTTGGGCAGCACGACGGACAGTGGCGCTGCCGGGCGGACCTTGCGGGCGTCTGCCAGCCCACCCTCGGTTGAACCGCGGCGTGGTCGCGGTTCAACCGATTGCTGGTAGCGATCAGCTATCCGTTTCTTGCGCGGCCGAAGGGTCTTCCTCAAACGCCATGGCCACGCCGTTCATGCAATAGCGCTGGCCGGTTGGCGCGGGTCCATCGGGAAACACGTGGCCCAGGTGACCATCGCAACGGGCGCAGCGGATCTCCGTGCGGGTCATGAACCAACTGCGGTCCTCATGCTCTGTCACGGCCTCGGGATCGATGGCCTGGAAAAAGCTCGGCCAGCCGGAGCCGGAGTCGAATTTTGCCCCGGAGGCAAAAAGCGGCGCACCGCATCCGGCGCAGATGTAGGTTCCAGTGGCCTTGTTGTCGTTGAGCGGATGGGAAAACGCGCGCTCGGTGCCATGCTTGCGCAGCACCTTGTATTGTTCTGGTGTCAGGCGCTCTCGCCAGTCCTCGTCGTTCAGCGCCATCGGGTCGGGCGGAAAATGGGTTGCGCGCTCGGTCATAGTGTCAGTGGACATGCTGTTCCTCATGCGTGCGGCTGCAGATTGATCCACAAATGGGGATCGCGGCCGCTGTGCACCATGGTGACGCGGCACCCGAATGGTCCTGGTGCTACTGACATTTGCTTAAGCGCGTGATGCCAAAGGGGAAGCAAATGTCAGGACCGGAACACGAGTGTAGCGCATCTGACGTTTGGTCCCCATCCACTGCCAATCTCGAAACCAAACGTCAGATGCAAAAGCTACACGCGAAACAATAAGTTGCTTGTGTTCCTGATGGTTCTGACATTTGCTTTAGCGCGTGATGCCAAGGGGGAGGCAAATGTCAGAACCGGAACACTAGCCCGGCAGTTCGCGCAGGTAGAACAACAGAAGATAGCCCGCGAGCAGCGCTGTGGTCCAGAATGCCATCAGCCCGGTGGACCACGGGCGCCCGAGGATCCCGTCGGGATTGTGCGTGCGCCCGATGCTGCGCTCTGCCTGCTCCACCGCCGCGGCCGCCGCACCCGCGATCGCTTTCCACATGTCACGCCCCAGCATCATCAGTGTGCTGGCGAAATGGTAGCCAAAGCGCCGGTAGAGCCAGTCTGTGTCCAGCAAGATGACGCGGCCCTCAATCGGGTAGAGCTGCCAGCGCAAGGCCAGAACAAAGGCCAGTGCCGCAAACGCCAGCAACTGGAGCTGGGCGATGATCTTGGACACCTTATAGGGGCTGTATTCGATCGCGTTCGGCAGGATGGCATAAAGCTGTGACGGCAGGAGGCCAATGACCAGGCATAACGCCGCTGCGAGGCCCATGGCCACGCGCATGTTGACCGGTGGGTCCTGCAACGAGGCGGCTGTTGTGGCGGCCGACGTGCTGTGGCTGAGTGCCGCGCCGGGCAAGGGCGCAATGGCCTCGCCGCGCGCCACAGGACCAGCCGGCGCAAAAAACACCGCGTAGGGCACCTTGATGCTGCAGACGAGGAAGATGCCGGCCGAGCCGACGCTCAGCACGACCCAGGCAACGGATGCGCCCGCATCACTCGCCGCGCTTGTGATGAGTGATTTGGCCACATAGCCGCCGAACAGCGGAAACGAGACCGCGAGAGCGCCGGCCACGCAAAATGCCGCCGTCCAGGGCATCGCCCTGGCCAACCCACCCAGATCCGTGGCGCGCGCGGTGCCCGTCTGTACCAGCACCGCACCCATCACCATGAACAGCAGCCCCTTATAGAGCACGTGCACAAAGGCCTGTGCCACGGCCCCGTTGATGGCCAATGCGGACCCGATGCCGATGGCCACCACCATGAAGCCAAGCTGGTTGTTGATGGCGTACGTCAGCACGCGCCGCATGTCGTTGGCTGCCAGCGCATAGAAAAGCGTGAACACGATCATCACCATC
This sequence comes from uncultured Hyphomicrobiales bacterium, assembly GCA_964527285.1. Classification (GTDB taxonomy): domain Bacteria; phylum Pseudomonadota; class Alphaproteobacteria; order Rhizobiales; family CAZGNQ01; genus CAZGNQ01. The sequence continues at coordinate 4,727 of CAZGNQ010000083.1, forward strand.
CCGATCGGGATCATGATGTCGCTGCCGGCAAAGCCACGCGCGAGCGCATAGATCGCCAACTTGGTCGTGAAGGCCGACAGCCACACAGCGCCTTCGGGCGTGGCTTCGGGATAGGCATCGTGCAGCCAGTTGTGCAGCAGCGGGAAGGCGGCCTTGATGCCGAACGCAAGGAATATGAGCCAGGCGCCAAGCGCCGCATCGCCGGGCGCCGCCACAGAGATCTGCGCGATCTGGTCAAAGCCGATGCTGCCCGTGGCGTGGAAATGGATGAGCACGCCGGCCAGCAGGATCACGCCGGA
>CAZGNQ010000083.1:5125-12608 GCA_964527285.1 uncultured Hyphomicrobiales bacterium
GCGGCCAGCAGGAAAACGAGCCCGAAAGCGAAGGACAGCCCATCAATGCGGGTTGGGGTCAGGCCGATATCGAACAGGGCAAGCGTGCTGGTGGTGCCAAGTGGCATCTGCGCGAGCAGCGCACCGGCCGCGATCGGCAGCGCCATCGAGACCCATGGACGTACCGCGCGCGGCACCAGCGGCAGCAGCAGTGCGCCAACAATGAGGACGAGGCCCGGGTTGAACTCACTCATTGTAGTAGTCCTCGGGCTTTGGAAGGGCGCCGCGCAAGACGCGGGCTGCAACAAACGTCAGCAGCCCGCCAACGATCCCGATGGCCGCGTAGATGCCGAACACGTGCTCCACCGGCAGTCCGTCGCCCTTGGGCAGCAGCAGTTTGGCGACCAGGAGAACAGCGCAAACGGCCACCAGAGCGAGCGTGGCGCGTGTGCTGACCTCGCCGGAGAATGCCCCGGCGCTGTCCCTCGCAGTGTCGGGCGTTGCGCGGGATGAGGACGGTTCGCTCGACATGGTCTGCGGTCCTGTCTTCCTGTCTGGGTGTTGGTCTGCGGTGAGGCCGAACGGGGTTGCGTCACAGGCCGGCGTTGGCGGCGTCGCTCGGTGCAGCAGCGCCCGGCCGCGCTGCGCCAACCGGGGCCACGCCATCGCCGTCCGCGTCACCGGGTGCATTGTCGCTTGCAGGCGTGTCCAACCCGGCTGGATCGCCTGAGGGAACCGTGCCCTCAGTTTCCACCGCAAGGGCAACCAGATCGGCAATTGGCTCAGCGGTAAAGAACAGGACCAGGCAGGACAGCGCCGTGAGCGACAGCGGCACCACGCAGGCCAGCGGCGCTTCTGCAATGGCAACAGGCTGATCGGCCGCGACGCCAGGCAAGGGGCGGAAAAAGGCCCGGCCCACAATCGGAAGCAGATAGGCGACATTCAGCAGCGATGAGATCATGAGGACGGCGACGGCAAACGTCTGTCCGGCATCAAGCGCACCGAGCCCGATGAACCATTTCGACCACGTGCCACCGAATGGCGGTAGGCCGATGATGCTGAGCGAGCCGATCAGGAAAGCAATCATCGTGAAAGGCATGAGCCGGCCGATGCCGTCCAACTCGGTGATTTCTGTCTTCTTATGGGCCACGTAAATGGCGCCGGCACAGAAAAAGAGCGTGATCTTGCCGGCGGCGTGCATGACGATATGCAACCCGCCACCGATCACGGATGTGGTCGTCGCAAGGAGTGCCGCAAGGACGATATAGGCAAGCTGGCTGACGGTCGAATAGGCGAGCCGCGCCTTGAGGTTGTTTTTCGACAGCGCCACGACGGAGGCCGCAATCAGGCAAAAGCTCACAAAATAGATGAGCGCCTCGTTGATGCCCGTGTCGCGGATCGTATCGAGCCCGAAGACGTAGACCATGACCTTGAGCATGGTGAAGACGCCCGCCTTCACGACGGCGACGGCATGCAGCAACGCGCTCACCGGTGTGGGCGCGACCATGGCTGATGGCAGCCAGAAATGGAATGGCATTACGGCGGCCTTACCGATGCCGAAGACGAACAGCGTCATCAACATGGCGAGCGTGAAAATGCCCGTCTCAGGACCGAGAATACCACCGGGTGTGAATTCCAACGTGCCGGTCACGCCAAAGGTGATGATGATCGCCGGCAGCAGAAAGCCCATGGATGTGCCGAGCAGCAGCATCATGTATGTGCGACCACCGGCCTTGGCATCGGCGTTGGCCTTGTGCGTGACGAGCGGATAGGTGGAGATGGTCAGGATTTCATAGCACAGGAACAGCGTGAGCAGGTTCTTGGAAAACGCCAGCCCGATCGTTGCAGCGATGGCGACGGCAAAGCAGACATAGAATTGCGTCTGCCGCACCTCCTTGTTGCCGTTCATATAGCCGATCGAATAGATCGAATTGACCAGCCAGAGTGTGCCGGCCACCAGCGCAAAGAGCATCCCGAGAGGCTCAAGCCGAAAGCCGAGCGCGATGCCCGATGCAATCTCCCAATTGAACAGTTCCGGGCGCTCACCGGCCATCACCGTCGGCAACAGCGCCCAGACCGTCAGCAGCAACAGCGATGCGGCGATCAGCGTCACGCTATCGCGCACCTTGGGCAGGGCGTAAAACACGGGGATCAGAGCGGCGGCAATCAGAGGGATTGCCACGGCGCCCAGCATCAAGTGCTCAGCCGGGATCGAAGCCAACGGATTGATCATTGGCGCAGACCCCCGATCAGAACGCTCGCGGCATCACGCGCCAGTTGCCCTGAGAACGTCGTATCGATGCCGAAGTAAAGAACGGCGGCGGCCATCAGCAGGACCGGTCCCATGACGAGCGGACCTGGGTCCGACGCATTTTTGCAGGCCGGAGAGACGTCGCGGAAATAGGCGATTTCAATCACCCGGCCGATGTAAAGCACCGAAACAATCGATGACGCCACGATCAGGAAGACCAGAAGTGGCGCCTCGTTGGCCATCGCGCCGGCCCCCAGGTTCCACTTTGAAATGAAGCCGGCCGTTCCCGGCACGCCGATGATGCTCAGACCGCCGATCACAAATGCGCCCATGGTGAGCGGCATTCGCCGCCCGATGCCGGCCAATTCGCTGATGCGCAGGTGACCGATGCGATAGACCATCGCGCCAACGGCAAGGAACAACAGAGCCTTTGTGACGGCGTGGTTCATGATGTGGACGATGCCGCCTGTCAGCCCCGGCACGTTCGCCAGTGACATGCCCAGCATGATGTAGCCAATTTGCGCGACCGACGAGTAGGCGAGCATTCGCTCAATGCGGTTTTCGTAGAAGGCAAGGAAGGACGCAGCAAACATCGCAACCAGCGAGAGGATCAATAGAACCTCAGTGACCGGAAGCGCTGAGACCGTGATCGCTGTGCCGAAAACGCTGAAATAGATGCGCAGCAGAACATAAACGGCGACCTTTGTGGCCGTCGCGGCCAAAAACACCGTCGCGAACGGCGGGGCGAAGGCGTAAGCGTTTGGCAGCCAGACGTGGAGCGGGAACAACGCCAATTTGAGGCTGATGCCCACCACCAGGAACGCCAGTGCCGCCATGACTGGGCGCGGATTGACGGCATAGACCTCGCCAATGCGGCTGGCGATGTCCGCCAGATTGAGCGTCCCCGTCACGATATAAAGCAGGCCGATGCCGAGGACATAGAAGGTCGCGCCAATCGTGCCCAGGATCAGGTATTGGTAGGCGGCAATCAGCGCGCGTCGGTCGCGCCCCATCGCAATGAGCACGTAGGTCGCGAGAGACGAAATCTCCATGAAAACGAAGACGTTGAAGGCGTCGCCCGTGGCCGCCATGCCGAGCAGGCCGCAAAGGCACAGCAGAAACGTGCCATAGAACCAGGGCTGCAATTCGGTGTCGACGTCCAGCGGAACGCTTTTAAGAGCGAACGGCATGATGACCGCGGCGATCACCGAAACGATCATCAGGATGAACGCATTCACACTGTCGATGCGATATTCAATGCCAATCGGCGGGCGCCAGTCCCCGATCGCATAGGACAGGACGCCGTGTTCCTGCACCTCGAACAGCAGCAGCACGCTCATGATGGCAACGGCCACGCAGACAACCGTCGTCACCAGCCAAGCCAGAAACGCACGCGGCATCAGTGCCGCAATGCACGCGCCGAAAAGTGGCACGGCCACCACCAGCATCGGCAGGTGTTTTGAAAGCTCGAAAGCCTGCCCCGTCACCCCGGACACCTCAGCCATTGCGATCACCAGGGCGCCCGGTCTGATCCCGCGCGGCCACCGGGTCGTTTGCGTCGACCATGTTCGTGCCGTGTCCTTCAATATCCGCGAACAGCTCTTCCTCCTCGATCGTGCCGTAGGCTTCGTGAATGCGAATGGCGAGTGCGAGGCCAAGCGCCTGGATCGCCACGCCCACCACGATGGCCGTCAGCATCAGCACGTGCGGCAATGGATTTGAGTAGCTCGCGATACCATCAGCGATGATCGGGGGTGTGCCGCCAGTCACTTTGCCTGCTGTGAGATAGAGCAGATAAACCGACGTCTGGAAGAGGGCGAGGCCAACCAGTTTTTTGATCATGTTGCCGCGGGCAACCACGATATACAGCCCGGCGACCATCAAAAAGATCGTAACGGCGTAATTGTAGTGCTCCGCGATTGTATTGAATGCGCTCATGATCGCCCTCGCTCAACAAGCGCATAAAAGATCGAGACCATTGCTGAGAAAACGGTCATGATCACGCCGATCTCGACCCAGATGACACCGTAGTGCTGGCCGGTGGCGTCGTCGGAAGCGATGGCGCTGAAATTAAGAAAATTGTCGTTGACCACCAGCGCTGGAATGCCGGCGGACGCATAGATGAGCACGCCAAGCGGCACCATCGTGTGGACCACAGCGCACGGTATCGCCTGTTGCGCAGCGTATATTCCGAAGATGATGGCGTAGAGGATCAACATGCCCGCCGCAATGACGCCGGCCTGGAAGCCGCCCCCAGGGCCAAAATCAGCGTGGAAGTGCACATAAAGCCCGAAGAGCAGGATGAACGGCAGCAGCAGCTTCACCGTGATCCGCAGAATGACATCAAGACGCATCAGCCGACATCCTCCCGCTTCGGGTTTGCTACAGAACGCCGCCGGCCGCGCAGAAGCAGAATCACCCCTATGGCCGCGGTGAACACAACGGTCGTCTCGCCGAGCGTGTCCCAGGACCGGTAGGCCCCCAGCACGCTCGTCACCACGTTGGGTATGGTGGTCTCAGGCACGCTCTCACCCAGGTAGTGCGGTGCCACATGGGTGTGGACAGGCGCATCCGGCAGACCGAACCCCGGCAGCGAGAATGTGCCGTAGACCAAGACCACCGTCAGCAGAATGCAGACGAGGAGTGGGATCGTGGCTCCCCCGGTGGGCCGCATCTCCGTGGATTTGGTGAGGTAGAGCGTCGTCAGCAGGAACACCGTTGAAACGCCCGCGCCGACCGATGCTTCCGTCATGGCGACGTCGACGGCGTCCAGCACGATCATGACGCTCGCCATCAGGAAGCTGTAGGTCCCGGCCAGTACAACCACGCTCAACAGATTGCGTTGCACGATGATGGCAACCGTCACGGCGGCCAGCAGCGTCAGCAGGATCATGTTGATGTAGAGATCAAGGCTTGGTGCCGTATCCACTCATCCCTCCTGCGTCGTCATTGCGGTGGCCTTGCTGCGGCCGGCTCCAGCGTGGTCAGCCGCTGGACCGGGATCGTCAGCCGCACGCCTGTCAGCTGCAACTCTGTCATCCGCCGGCAGGGCCAGACCGTCCCCATCGACGTCCAGCGGGATCGACGCGGGCTGTGCGCCTTCCGGCCGGCGGTCCTCCACCAGGTGTGGCGCATGGCCGAAAATCATCGCGGCCTGCGCGACCGCATGGGTCGCAACGGGCCCGGTGAAAAAGATGATGACGTAAATGAGCACGAGCTTGAGGGCGATGAGATACTGTCCTGCCACGAGCGCCTGCACGGCGAGGCCGGCCAACAGCAATGCCGCACCCAGGCCGTCGATCAGGCTGGCGGCGTGCATGCGGGTGTAAATGCTGGGCAGGCGGATGAGGCCAATGCTGCCGACGGCCACGAAGTATGCGCCGAAGCCGATGAGCAGCCAGCTCAGGCCATCGGCAAGCAGGGTCAGTGTCACTTGCTGCCCTCCTCGGGATCGAAGGCGAGATCACCGTGGCGGAAGTACTTCAACGCCGCCAATGTTCCGATGAGATTGAGGAAGGCGTAGGTCAGCCCGATGTCGAGCCACTCGGGGCGACCAGACAGAAAGCCGAGAGCCGCCAGCAGCAGGATGGCGAGCGTGCCGATCGCATTGGCCGCAAGGATGCGGTCAAAGGCTGTCGGGCCGATGATGGCGCGGATCACAGTGAGAACGAGGGCAAAGAGGACGCCCGCAGTGGCCAGCGTGTACATGGCTCAACTTCCCTCGAACCGTCGCGCCCGCCGGTCCATCTCGCCGCTGGCCACGTCGTCTGCGTTCTCGCGCACCAGCGCATGAACCGTGAGCGTGTTCCCGTCGATGCGCGTTGTAACCGTCCCTGGGGTGAGCGTGATCGAGTTGGCATAGATCGCCAAGCCGACATCGGTCTTCTGGCTGGCGTTGACAGTGATCATTGTCGGGCTGATCGGGAGCCGCGGATCGATCACAACCTTGGCCACATTCCAGGACGACTTCACAATCTCCCAGAACAGCCACGGCAGGTAGACGATCGCACCGGGCAGAACCTGGAGAGGCACGCCCTCTTCATCAGCGGTGCGCATGCGCACCGACAGCCACACGGTCAAGGCAACAGAGAGAACCCCAAAAGCGATCAGCAGGGGTTTGAGGAAGCCCGACAGCGCCATCCAGAAGGCGGCGAGACCAAGGGTCATGATGACGATGCGCACGTCGCCTCCGTCGGGTGGGTGGTCAGCACTTGGCGGCAGCTCTGGCGGCGGCCGGACCATACGAACAATGGGTACTGCGACAGTGATGCCCAGATGGTCAACCGGTCGCATCCCACAGCGCCCTGTTCAGCGTGGATCTCGTCGGCCGCCCGGTGGGACCCGTGTCATCAGTATTGCCTGACGGCGCGCCCGGTGTTCCGGTTCTGACATTTGCTTCCCTGTGAGCATCACGCGCCGGGGTAAGCGTTGGCGCCACCAGAGACGCGCCTAATATATTGATTTTGTTCTGATTTATGCGCTTGGTGCTCGATTTCGCGGCTGGCAACACACGCGGGCGGCCAAGCGTCATAGGCGCTTCACTGGGGCCGACCGTGTGGGCCGCAAGGCCGGGCGCGGGCCGCAGCAAGAATGTCGGCCACAAACCGAGCCGAACCATAGGGGCGAGGAGGAGCATTGTGCCCGAGGGTTCACGCCAACCGGACGCATTCCAGTTCCAGCGCGGGCAGACGTCGAATTCTCATTATTGAGTTTCTGCTGATGTGCGATCGGTAACGCCGTCGATTAATTAACCACTCCGCGCATGCGGATGCACTTAGGCCCAGTAATCGTCACCAAATGTAATCTGGATCATATCCCCGATCCTTTGTCCGCCATTACCCTCAAGGCCGGTACAACGCTCACGGCGTGCCGCTTTCGAACCTTGGAGCGAGGGATGACACGGATGAATGAGATGCTTGAACTGCACCACCTCCAGCCGTCGCGTGACGATCGCTGCCGCGTGGCCAATTCCCTGGTGCCCATCGTTGCCTCGATCCTCGGGGTTGGCGTGGGTGAATTGGCGCGGCGCACACGCGGTCGCGCGAAGATCGCATTCGCGAGGCAATTGGCAATGTATGTCGCCCACGTTGGATGCGGACTGACACTCACCGATGTGGGTCGGCTTTTCCAGAGGGATCGCACAACCGTGGCGCATGGTTGCGCCGTCATCGAAGAATATCGCGAGGATCCGAAATTCGACGATATCCTGTGCCTGCTGGAGCTGATGGCTGAGCGCCGATTGCGCGACGCAAC
>CAZGNQ010000084.1:0-12582 GCA_964527285.1 uncultured Hyphomicrobiales bacterium
GTTCGAGCTGCTGGAGAAGCTGGGCTTCCACGAGTGGGGCTTCGACTACGTGCTCCTCGACTTCCTCGGCGACGTCGTCTGCGGCGGCTTCGGGCTGCCGATCGCCCGCGACATGTGCCAGAAGGTGATCGTCGTCGGCTCGAACGACCTGCAGTCGCTCTACGTCGCCAACAATGTCTGCTCGGCGGTGGATTATTTCCGCAAGCTGGGCGGCAATGTCGGCGTTGCCGGCATGGTCATCAACAAGGATGACGGCACCGGCGAGGCCGCCGCGTTCGCTGACAAGGTGGGCATCCCCGTACTGGCCGCGATCCCCGCAGATGAGGACATTCGCCGCAAAAGCGCGAACTACCAGATCGTCGGCACACCTGACGGGCCCTGGGGACCACTGTTTGCCGAACTGGCTGAAGGCGTTGCCACGGCCGGACCGCGCCAGCCCTCACCGCTCACCCAGGACGACCTGCTGGGTTTATTCTCCGCCGATGAGGTGGGTGGCGACGTCGTGCTTGAACCCGCGACCGCTGAAGATATGGCGGGCAAGTCTGCGGTGACGCGCCCGTCCCTCGAAGTCATTTACGATACGGTTTAGGGAGGCGTGCCATGATGGCGGACCGCACGCCGGCCAGCCCGGAATTCGAGATGAGCGTGGATGACACGCGCAGTGAAATGGGCGCCGGTGACGGCGGCGTCCACGACCACGGCGCGCAACGCCCATCGACCTCACACGCCACGACGACCAAGCGCCGCCATCGCCTCATCGGCGCCACCGCAACGGCACCGGAGCAGCAGCGCGCACGCCCGGTCGTGCCAGGCGTGGATGAAAACAGCCAAGCCGAGACCGCCGCTGCCCCCGCGATGGAAGGTCCCGCAGACGACACGCAACACGCGCTCGGCTGCCACGCCAGTGACGAACTGGCGAGCGCCACGGCCCAGGGCGCAAACGCAGACGTGCTGGAGGAGTTTGCCCAGCTCTATCCCAAAGGGCCGCACGACAAGCCGCAGTCCATGTGCCCTGCATTCGGCTCCCTGCGGGTCGGTCTGCGGATGCGCCGCACGGCCACGCTGCTTTCCGGCTCGGCGTGCTGCGTCTACGGCCTGACCTTCACCTCGCATTTTTACGGCGCGCGCCGCCCGGTCGGGTACGTGCCCTTCAATTCCGAGACGCTTGTGACCGGCAAGCTGTTCGAGGACATCCGCGACGCTGTCCATGACATGGCTGACCCCGATGCGCTCGATGCCATCGTCGTCACCAACCTGTGCGTGCCCACGGCATCCGGCGTGCCGCTGCGGCTGCTGCCCAGGGAGATTAACGGCGTACGGATCATCGGCATCGACGTGCCGGGCTTCGCCGAGCCGCCCCACGCGGAGGCCAAGGACGTCATCGCCGGCGCAATGCTGAACTACGCGATGGCCGAGGCAGAAGCTGGCCCCGTTCTCGCGCCCACGTCACGCACGCAGGACCGCCCCACGGTCACGCTGCTCGGTGAGATGTTCCCGGTCGATCCCGTGATGATCGACCGCATGCTGGAACCGCTTGGCCTTGCCGCGGGGCCGGCCGTTCCGACGCGGGAATGGCGCGAGTTGTATGCCGCACTTGATTGCGCGGCCGTGGCGGCCATCCATCCATTTTATGCCGCCAGCATCGCTGCTTTTGAGCGCGCTGGTCGACCGATCGTCGGGTCCGCGCCCGTCGGCCGCGACGGCACCGCCGCATGGCTGGAGGCGATTGGTGCAGCTTGCGGCATCGCGCGATCCAAGGTGGATGCCGCGCGCGACGCCAACGTCGCCGCCATCGACGCCGCGCTTGCGGCTGCTCCCATCGACGCGCGCATCACGCTGTCGGGCTATGAAGGCTCGGAGCTGATTGTTGCGCGCGCGTTGATCGAGAGCGGCGCCGACGTCCGCTATGTGGGTTCAGCCTGTCCGCGCACCCGCTGGTCGGCCGAGGACGAGGCCTGGCTGGTGGCCAAGGGCGTCGACGTGCGCTTCCGCGCCTCGCTTGAGGACGATCTCGCCGCCATGGCGGCCTTCAAGCCGGACCTCGCCATCGGCACGACCCCGGTTGTGCAGAAGGCCAAGGAACTGGGCACGCCGGCGCTCTATTTCACCAACCTGATTTCCGCCCGCCCTCTGATGGGCCCTGCCGGCGCCGGCAGCCTCGCGCAAGTTGTCAACGGCGCGCTGGGCTCAAAGGCCCGCTTCGATGCCATGCGCGACTTCTTTGAGGGCGTCGGCACAGGCCCGGCAGCCGGCGTGTGGGAAGATGTTCCCGAGGACCGCCCGGCGTTCCGCCGCAAATTTGCCCGCCAGACGGCGCGCCCAGCCCAGGAGGAGCCGGTCGGATGCTGATCCTCGATCACGATCGCGCAGGCGGATACTGGGGTGCCGTTTACGCCTTTACAGCCGTCAAGGGGCTGCAGGTCATCGTTGACGGGCCTGTGGGGTGTGAAAACCTGCCCGTCACATCGGTCCTGCACTACACCGATGCGTTGCCCCCGCACGAATTGCCGATCGTCGTCACCGGCCTCGGTGAGGAAGAATTGGGCCAGCATGGCACCGAGGACGCCATGAAACGCGCCTGGGAGGTGCTGGAAGGCGACCTCCCCAGCGTTGTCGTGACCGGCTCAATCGCTGAGATGATCGGCGGCGGCGTGACACCTGAAGGGACCAATATTCGGCGTTTCCTCCCGCGCACAATTGACGAGGATCAGTGGCAGTGCGCCGACCGGGCGCTGGTCTGGCTGTGGAAGGAATTCGGCCCAAAGCGGGCGGCAAAGCGCAAGGCTTCCAAAGGGGAGCAAAAGCCGCGGGTCAACATCATCGGACCCATGTACGGCACGTTCAACCAACCCTCCGACCTCGCTGAGATCCGGCGCCTCGTGGAAGGCCTCGGCGCCGAGGTCAACATGGTGTTCCCGTTGACCAGTCATCTGGCCGACATCTCCCGCCTGGCCGATGCGGACGTGAACATCTGCATGTATCGTGAGTTCGGGCGCGGCCTGTGCGAGGCGCTCGACAAGCCTTATCTCCAGGCGCCCATCGGTCTGGACAGCACGACGAAATTCCTGCGCACACTCGGCGATCTGCTCGGCCTCGACGCGGAGCCCTTCATCGAGCGTGAAAAGCACACCACGCTTAAGCCGGTCTGGGACCTCTGGCGTTCCGTGACGCAGGATTTCTTCGCCACCGCAACGTTTGCCATCGTCGCTGGAGAGACCTACGCGCGCGGCGTGCGCCATTACCTCGAGGACGACCTGGGGCTCACCTGCACGCTGTGCAAGGCGCGGTGCGCAGGCGCGAAAATGGACAACGCTGCCATCCGCGCAGCACTGCACGCCCAACCACCACTGGTGACATTCGGCAGCTATAACGAGCGGATGTACCTGGCGGAGGCGGGAGCAAAAAGCGCCTACATTCCCGCGTCGTTTCCAGGCGCCATCATTCGACGGCACACCGGCACCCCCTTCATGGGCTACGCGGGCGCGACCTACCTCGTCCAGGAGGTCTGCAACGCCCTCTTCGATGCGCTGTTCCACATCCTCCCGCTCGGCACCGAGATGGACCGCGCACCGGCAACGCCCGCGCGGCTTCAGCGGCAATCGGGCCCTGGCGCGTCAGCCGGCTCAGATGCGGCCGATGATCTGCGTCTGGCCTGGAGCGACGAGGCGAAAGCGCTGCTCGATGATGTGCTGCGCCGTCATCCGATCCTGACACGCATCTCCGCGGCGCGGCGCCTGCGCGATGGCGCCGAAGCCGCTGCACGCACGCAAGGCGCGCCTTGTGTTGACACCGAGCACGTCGAAGCCAGCGCCGCACGCGCGGGCTGATCGCAGACGGAAAAAATTGGCCGAGGGTCCGCACGGGCCATCGGCGGATGGGGAAACGCTCAACCCGGGCGCAACCCGCATTTCAATGGGGCCATATCTGGCCCCGCGAGGAGGTGGAAATGGCTGACGTTCTCACACCGGCCCAGCGCGAAACGTGCCGAGCCCTTCGCAAGGCGGATGAACGCGAGTTCCAGATCTTTTTTGCGCTCAGCATGCCGTTCTTTTTGATGATGGCGGCCGTGTCGCGGGTGTTGCCCGCCCGCTGGCGCCTGATTGAGCGCGCATCCGGTTCGAAGCGCTCCATTTTTGGCGATGCCCGCGCCGCGGCATTCCAGACCATTCCTTTTGTTTTCATGCGTTGAAGCAGAAAACAAAAGGAAAGCAGCTTGGTCTTTTGAGAAATCGACCAAGGCCTCATCGGCGGCGTTTTCGCCGCGGATGCCCAAAACGCGATGGGTTATCGCGCGAGGTCGGGTCCGGCAGGACCCATCAACGGAGGTTTATCCATGGCTGACCTGGATACCAAACTGAACCTGTCCGGCCTGACCGAGGCCGAGGCAAAAGAAATCCACAGCGGTTTCATGCAAATGACGATCCTCTACATCGGCATCGCGCTCGTCGCACATGCTCTGATGTGGATCTGGCGTCCGTGGCTCGGCTACTGATCAAGCCATGACACGCCTAGTCGGGCAGCCGCACGCGGAATGCCTGGTCGCAATCCTTCAATTCGGGGAGCACGAAAATGCATAAAGTATGGATGATGATCCACCCTATCCGCGCCCTCACGGTGCTTTACATCTTCCTCGCCGTTCTGGCGTTCATGATCCACTTCATCCTCATGAGCACAGAGCGCTACAACTGGTTCGATCCCAAGCCGGACACGGCAGCGCAGATCGAGCTGATCGGCAACGGCACAAAGCTCAGCTAACGCGGGCGTGGTGTCAGTTCACGTGGTGGAGCGCGCCTTCGGATGCGCTCCGCCACTATGACCAACGGGAATGACAGCAGATTTCGCCTTCGTGCAATGTTGAACATGCGCCGTGACCGTCACCGGGCACACGCACAGTAAGCATTACGCCTTGCGGAAGCTTCTCGCCCGATTTCCCCGCGGAAAGCCAAATGCCCATTCGTTCCGGGCCGTCCATTGGGCCCAACTCCACGGGGAGGGTGCCGACATGGCAATGATGAATTTTGAGAAGAAGTACCGCATTCGCGGTGGAACACTGATCGGCGGAGATCTCTTCGATTTCTGGGTCGGGCCGTTCTATGTGGGCTTCTTTGGCGTAACGACGATCTTTTTCACCCTGCTTGGGACCGCGCTGATCATCTACGGTGCAGCGCTTGGCCCGACCTGGAACATCTGGACGCTCAGCATCAATCCGCCGAAATACGAGGTGGGGCTTGCGCTTGCACCGATGGCTGAGGGCGGGCTCTGGCAGATTATCACGGTCTGCGCAGTCGGTGCGTTCACGTCGTGGGCATTGCGTGAAGTGGAAATCAGCCGCAAGCTCGGTATGGGCTATCACGTTCCATTTGCATTCGGCATTGCGGTGCGTGCGTTCGTCACGCTCAACGTGATCCGCCCCGTTCTGATGGGTGCGTGGGGCCATGGGTTTCCCTACGGCATTATGAGCCACCTGCAGTGGGTGAATAATGTCGGCTATACCTACGGCAACTTCCACTACAATCCAGCGCACATGATTGCGATCACCTTCTTCTTCACCACAACGCTTGCGCTGGCGTTGCACGGCTCACTGATCCTTTCAGCTACCAATCCTCAGCCGGGCCACAAAGTGCGCACGCCCGACCACGAGAACACGTATTTCCGCGATACCATCGGTTATTCAATCGGAACGCTGGGCGTTCACCGCCTTGGCCTGCTGATCGCACTAAACGCCGGTATCTGGAGTGCAATCTGTATCGTCATCAGCGGCACCTATTGGCCCGATGGCGCGGCCTGGATCGAATGGTGGGGTGGATCGCTTGAGCGCGACTTTGAAGTGCCACCGCTCAGCTACAACTGATTTGCGCTGCGCGCAGACGGTGCACGACGGGAGAGACTGCAATGGCAGCGGAGTATCAGAATATCTTCACGCGCATTCAGGTGCGCGCACCTTCCGAGCCGGGCGTACCGGTTGATGAGAAGGTCTGGGTCCGCGAGGGCACGCCGATCCATAACTACTGGCTCGGCACCTTCGGCGACGCACAGGTGGGACCGTTCTATTTCGGTGCCATCGGTTGGGCTTCACTGATTTGTGGTGTGCTCGCCATCAACATCATAGGCTTCAATATGCTGGCCCAGGTGGATTGGAATCCGGTGGATTTCGTCCGCAAGCTGCCCTGGCTGGCCCTTTATCCGCCGCTTGAGGAGCACGGCCTGAAGATCCTGCCACCGCTCAATGAAGGTGGCTGGTACATGATCGCAGGCTTCTTCCTGACGCTGTCGATCATGCTGTGGTGGGTGCGCACGTATCTCAATGCCGTTCGCCTCGGCATGGGAACGCACGTGGCCTGGGCATTCCTTGCAGCCATCTGGTTGTATCTGGTGCTCGGCTTCATTCGCCCAATCTTCATGGGCTCGTGGAGCGAAGCTGTGCCCTTCGGCATTTTCCCGCATCTGGATTGGACAAACAACTTCTCGCTCAATTACGGGAACCTGTTCTGGAATCCGTTCCACATGCTCTCCATCGTGTTCCTGTATGGCTCAACGTTGTTGTTTGCCATGCATGGCGCGACGATCCTGGCGGTCAGCTACTACGGCGGCGAGCGCGAGATTGAGCAGATCACAGACCGTGGTACGGCTTCGGAGCGCGCGGCCCTCTTCTGGCGGTGGACCATGGGCTTCAATGCGAGCATGGAGTCCATTCACCGCTGGGCCTGGTGGTTTGCGGTGTTGACGACCATTACTGGCGGCATCGGCATCCTGATCACTGGAACACTCGTCGATGACTGGACGGCCTGGGGCGAGAAACACGCCATTCTGCCGACCAACTACTTCCAGGAGTAGCGGTCAGAGGAGGAGCGGCCGATTAGAAGCGGCCGGGACGAGAGGCCAGGACCAGAGGCCGGGGGCCAGCGGGGCGCTACTGACTTCAAGCGCCCCATGGCTCAGCGGTCTCAGGTCACACGGACCGAAAGTGCTCTGGTCACTTCGATGGGGCCGCACAACGCACACAAAAAGGGCGCCGGTGCACACGCACCAGCGCCCTTTTTTCATCCGCGCTGCGTGATCGGCCCGCGACCGCGTTGGGATTGCCTCGCGACTGCTCGCGAACCGTCTGGGCCTGTCTGGAGATTGCCCCAGGAACCGTACGCTGGGGAGCCCACGCGGTCTTCGCTCACCCCGGACGGCGCGCAATGCCCGTCTGCACATAGCCCCGGTGCGTGCGCGCGAAGGTCAATGCTGCGCCCGGCGTATGCGCAACGCCAGCGCGCATCACATCCTCCAGATCGGTCCGTGGCGTCACGTGGAACGCGGCCAGCCACCGGCGCAGACCGGCTCGGAACACACCAGGCAACTGCGCACAATCACCGAAATCCACGACATGCAGGGACCCGCCCGGCGCCACCACCTGCCACGCCTGCGCAATCGTCTGATGCCAGGGCGGGATCATTGACACCGCGTACGAAATGAAAACCCGGTCGAAGTTTTCCTGCCCGAACAGGTTCATGGGATTGAAACCGCTCGCGTCGGCCTGTGCCAGCATGATGCGGGCGCCCAGATGCGCAAGGTCCACATTATTCTGCGCCGTCTCCAGCATCTGGGATGAAATATCGAACCCGTAGAACGACGCATTCGGATACTGGCGCGCCGCCGCGATCAGGTTGCGGCCTGTTCCGCAACCGATCTCCAGCAACTTGCCACCCGGTGGCGGCTGGAGACCTGCAAGCATTGGATCACGCCCGAGGAGATAATAACGCCGGGTCGCGTCGTAGATGTGGCGCTGCTGGGCGTAGATCCGATCCATGAGTGCATCATGCCCAATCGCCGGATCGCGGGCCTGCGCATCTGATTTGGGACCGTGTGGCGAATGAGCGGGAGCGGACATCGTCTGTCACCTCGTCCTGGAGCGTGGCCGGCTTCAATGGATCCGCCGGACAATCTCGGCCTCGGTTTTTTGCCACGCATCATCCGGATCAGCCGAGCGCCGCCGAGCCGGACAAACGCAGAGCAAATTTTGCGGAACGCTCGGGACGTACCCTGTCAAACTGACGCGGCACCCCATCGCTTAACCGGTCACGGGATGAGCGTTGCATCACCGTTCAGGCCCGCGCACGCCAATTAAAGCCAACGCGCGCCACCAGCGCCCGCTGCGCCATCGCCCCCGCTCAAGCCGTTGCGTCACGGGATCAACTTTTCAGAACATAAAGGTGGAACCCGCCGTAGACCGATGACCGGTCCCGCTCCGTCCAGGCCCGACTTTCCGATGCGCGGTAATCCCAGCGGCCAAGGGTTTCATCCGCGACGCGTCCTGGCAGGATCGTCTCCTCACCGGCGGTGCGGAAAATAACCCGCGCGCCGGGGCGGGCGGTACGCGATATCTGGGACCACAGGTCGTTCAGCATCTCGTCGGTCATCCAGTCCTGTGCATCGAGGAGGATATACCGATCGAGGCTGGCATCGGGCTGCTGTGAGAGAAACTCAGTGTAAGAAATCCGGTTCACATCGATGCGCCCCGCCCGGTCGCGCACAGCCTCATAGTTCTGCGGGTCAAGATAGGGCGGCAGGGCAGCTGTCCGCGCCGACGGATAGCGTCGCGCAAATGCCTGCCATGCAAAATAATTCTCCTTGATCGGGAACCCTGTGGCCAACCGCTCAAGCCGCTCGTTCAAAACATCCGCCATGCTCTCGCGATCACCCACGAGCGCCTTGTACTGCGCTGGCGGTATGCCGAGGCCATAAAGCGTCACGGGCGAATTGATCAGCCAACGGATATGGCGCTTCTTGAAGAGTGGCGCGAGCAGCTCGCGATACATCTCGGCCTGCTCTTCCTGGCTCGATGCCTCAAGCATCCGATTGGGATTGCGCCCGTGCAACCGTGCGACGGCGTGACTGGCGCCAATGAACGTGCCCAGAAGACCATAGCGGTAGACATTGCGGGAGAAAAACCTGATGCGGCGGCGGCCCATCAGATCGCGCTTTTGCCAGTAGGCGCGGCTTTCCTCATCGAGCGCCGGCTCGACGTACTTTCTATAGGCGGCAATGTTGGCCGCCTCGTTCGCCTCGCCAAAAAAGCGATAAAAGGCCTCATAACTCGGCAGAGCCTGAGCAGCGGCCACCTTCAGCCGATTGAGCGCCACATGGGCGCGATTGAGATCCACCGCCGTGATCCGCGCCGGGTTGGCCGTGAGGTAGGACAGCACGTTGCACCCGCCAGACGCGATCGTCACAACGTGGTTATCCGGCTTGATGTCCAGTGCCTCCATGTCGACCACGGGATCCTCCCAGATCTGGGAGTAGACCAGTCCGCGGAATGCGAGCGTGAACAAGCGCTCCTTGAGGCCTTCACGGCTGAGCCGGTCGTGGCGGTGCACGGCGCGCGACAGACGATCCGCGGCGGTGGAAGATGCGTCGCCCCTGCGGTGCGCCGGCACGGCGCGCGCGAGCGGGAGCATGGCGCGCGAACGGGATGCGCGCTGATTGCGAACGGCCAACCTCGGATCACCCACGCCCATCGTCATCTCCTTGTCGCAACTCAACGTTCCCAGAGCCCTTATGGCGAAGCGATACGCCAGGCCACAACACAAATCGTCTGCATCGTCACAGACATTGTCGCGGTGCGGGGGTCAAAGGGGGTGCTTGCCGATCATGATGACCCGGACAAGGCTTGCTCAAGCGATCATTCGCGCCGGCTGGTCCCGCGCGCGCTCGCTAGAAACACGTCAACACGTTGGTTTTCATGCGGCTTTTCGGGCTACAGCAAGACATCTAGCCTGGATGACGGCGGGCGCGCGGCCGCCGCAACACATCACAGTCGCCAGCCACAGCGCGCGAAGTGAAGAGCCTGGTCGTTGGCGGCTGCGGCAACGGTCGCGTGATTGGGTACTTCCCCTCAGCGCGGTGCTTGCGGGGTCAACTTCGACCGGTCGCCGTTGTCGCGACCATGTTTGACTGGGATGGTTTCTGGACCGGCCGCTGAGGCGGCGTCGGGGCCGCACTTGCGTGCGACGTGCCAACGCGGCGGGCCCGCAGGCTCCACTCCCAAAGCTTTTCTGCCGGGATGGGCAGGATCAGCAGCCAGTGCTCCACAACCGCCAGCACCATCATCGTGGCGAGCAGGATTAGCCCAGCGCGCTCGGCCGCCGTCACGTCCGCACCCGTGGCAGCCAGGATCAAACCTGCGGCCACCAACGTCCCAATTGTCACAGAAAAGGGAAAGACGAAGTTGATCGGCCGCTCTTTCAGGAAACTTCCAAGAAACGCAAGGTGATCTGGCAGGAAATGCGCATTCAAGTTGCGCACGCCAAAGAACACGTTGAGTTTTGCGCTCTGCTGCATGCCCCAGAGGATCATAAATGTCCAAAGGCCAACCGTGTTCGACGCACCCCACAGCGCCGCAAACATGATAAAGCCGACGCCGAGTGTGAACAATTGATGGTAAAGGCAGGTTTCAACGCCCTCAATAAAATGGTCGAACCCACGGCAATCAGGGGCACTGGGGATCTGACGCGGTCCCGTCACATACCCAAGGTAAAACAGCAGCTCAAGCCACGCCCAAATCGCAACACTGGCAAGGAACGCGATATAAGCGCCGGAGACGCTCTGATCCTGCGAGGAATGCCACAAGGCTATGGCTGCAATGCCAGCAACGGCCGTCGCGGCCGTGATCGTGCTGGAAAATGTCCAGCGCGGCAGACCATTGAGGTAAAGCAGCACCCCGGTTGAGAAGTACCAAATGACGACAGCAAAAAGGATTGGCGCGGCGGCGTTCATAATGCCGAACTCGACCAGAAGTCCATCGCCAGCGACCACAACGTTGTCCTCAAGGTGCATACGGCCCGGCCCCGTTTGATCGGGCCAGAGCCGCGGTCAGGAATTGGGCGTACAGAAAAGCCCAACGTCAGCCCGAACGGCCTCGTGTTCCTGCGGGTTGCCGACGCGCCGGTCTCACCAGGCCGGCTCAAGGCGGCTCTTTTGCGGGATCTCGTTGTCCACCGGGCGCATGAAGAACAATCGCGCAAACGCAAAACCGGCGCCCGCAGTGTACGCGATCTGTTTCATACCACCCCAGAGACCGCCCTCAGCCTTGGCCGCATAGCGTCCGTCGCTCATTTTGCGCAGGCTTTCCAGTCCGGCCATGAACTTGGGGTTCTCGATGTCGATCTGGATCGGAAACACCTGCTTGGTGATCTCACTGGTGATGCGGAACACCTTCATGCCGTACTCCGCCGGCTCTATCCCCACCGCGTCGTGGAACGCCGGGCGCGCGTGATCGCGAATATACATTGTCGCAAACACAGCCAGGAGGAAGAAGCGCACCCATAGCTTGTTCCAGCCCGACAAGACCTCCGGCTGCGAGCGCATCAGCAGCGCAAACGCCTCTCCGTGGCGGAACTCGTCGTTGCACCACTTCTCAAACCACTTGAAGATCGGATGAAAGCGGCGGTCAGGATGCTGCTGAAAATGCCGGAAGATCGTGATATACCGGGCATAACCGATCTTTTCCGATAGGTACGTTGCATAGAAAATGAACTTCGGCTGGAAGAAGGTGTACTTCTTTTTCTGCGTCAGATAGCCGAGGTCGACCCCAATGTCGAAATCCTTCAAGGTATCATTCAGGAACCCGGCGTGGCGCGCTTCGTCACGGGCCATGAACTTGAACAGCTCGCAGATGTCCTCGTTCGTTCCGCGCTTGCGCATCTCTGCGTATAGCACGCATCCAGAGAATTCAGCGGTCAGAGAACTGACAAGGAAGTCGACGAATTCTTGGCGCAATTCCGGAGAGAGATCCTCAAGCGAGACGTCATCCCATTCCTCGGTGCGGCGGAAATGCCCCTTGTTGGGATCGGACCGCATTTCATCAAGCAATTCGTCCCATTCGCTGCGCACAGAGCTGACGTCCATACGATCGAGCGCTTCAAAATCCGTCGTGTAAAAGCGTGGCGTCAGCAGCGTGTCCTGCGTCGCCATTGCCTGGGTGTCGCGTGAACTGATGGAGAGGTTCTCGATGGTCATAGTTTGCCTCCCGATGAAAAGCTGAATTCGCACAGCTCCATGAATTCAAGATCGCCGGTCAGACGCGTCCACGCACGCTCCAGGACGCCAGCCCGCCAGACCGTGGCCCGGCGTCGCTCCGAACGGCTCTCGCCGTAGGGGACGATCATCGCTGCACCGTGCACAAGAACTTCGTCGCCCGGCGCAATCTTCACATCGCCGTCCAGTTCGACGTGGGCCTCAAGGCTGTCAAAAGTATTTACGACGTTCACAGTGCAATCCACGTCGAATGACTGTCGAAACACGATTGTCCTCCCTGCTCTCATTCTTGTGGTTGGTCACGCCCTCGTGGTTGGTTACGCCACCGCTGAAACGCTCTCACTGAGGCCAGTTTCAGGCGCAGACCACGCCGGAGCACCAGTTCAGAGCATCATTCATTGCGCGGCGGCAAGCCCACCTTCTGTCTGGGAGCCCTGGTCACGAAAACCGGTTTTGACCTCGCGGATGCCGGTGCGGATCTTCTTTTTTGCCGCCGGTTGGGCCGGACGTTCTGCTTCTCCAAGCGACCCGGTGTGTGCCGTCTTGCCGCCAGAGGCGACT
>CAZGNQ010000085.1:0-12420 GCA_964527285.1 uncultured Hyphomicrobiales bacterium
ATAATGTGCGGCTGCGCCGCAACCTTTCTCCTGGGCCCCGGATCGCGCGATGGCATCTGCAATGCCACGCGGTCCGGGGTGACATAGCTTTTTTGTTTTTCGGCGCTCGGCGCCGGCCCGCAGTCGCGGGCTACGCTGCGCTGCTGAAGTGGAGTGCCGAATTCAGGCTCTCCCGTGGTTCAGATTTCCACTTCAGCGAGCGCAGCGACGCTGAGCGCCCGACCGGGCGCCGCGGCTTAGCCGCGGATCGGGCCCCGAAGGGGCGCGTTGAAGAATGGCTCCACTTCAGCGGAGCAAAGCGACGCTGAGGCCGCGACTGCGGCCCGCCGCGAGCGGCGGAACCAAGCGCGCAGCGCTTGCCATTAAAAACATCTCTGGCCAACAGAACAAAACACGCTCTTCACTCCAGTCCCTCAAACACGCCGCGGAACAGGGGCGCGAGGGACTTGGCGCCGGCGACCGAGAGGTGGTCGTCATCGTAGTAGAGCGACGCACCATCCTCACCGATCAGGCGGCAGCGCTCGTCGTCACACATGGCATCCATCACATCGACGACCGTGATGCCGGGATGCTTGGCGACGGCGTCGTCGATCACGCCATGGGTGAAGGCAAAGCGCGCTTCCTGTGCCGCACGGCGCGGTTCCAGTCCCGCCACCGGCAGCCCGCGCGCCGTGGCCTTGGCAAGCGTCAGCGGCACATGGCGCGCCGGGTAGGGCACCTGCTTGACAATCCAGATCTCGACACCGCGCGCCACGAGCGCGTCGATCGTGCGTTGGAAGGCGCGCTGGAACACCACCTTGCTTGCTTCGGTGGTGCGCGGCGTATCGCTCTTTGGTGGCCCTTGGCGCGCACGGCGGCGTTTGAGTTCGGCCGCCCGCGCCTGCATGGCGCGCGGATCAAAGTCCTCCTCCATGTCCAGGCGCGTATCGTCGGCGACAAGCCCGGCGACGCGCGTGCCCTGGCCCTCGCGCATCGAGATCAGCTCTGACAGCGGATCCTCAAAGCCGACATCGCCCAGGAAATGCTTGCGCGGCTTATCGCCAAAATCCGGAATGCCGAACGCATAGGACGCCCAGCGTGCGACCAGCACCACGCGGCGGATGTCATACGCATCAACGAGGCGCAGCATTTCGGCATTGTAGCCCGCGCAGCGGTGGTTGATTTTGCCACCCAGTATGGTGACGCCCAGCATCGGCGGGCAGCCCGGATAGGTTGCAGCGAGTGCCGGCGTGGCGGTCTCCTCGGCCAGCATGTCGAACGCCGGCATCAGCGCATCGGCGTGGCTGTCACCCCAGTAAAGCAGGCGTGGGCGGGGGACGTCCGGATGGCCGAGCGGGAGAAAATCAGGGTTGTTCTTGGTCTCGTCCATGCCGCCGGCCTTGCCGGGCCCCATGCGGCAGGCTTCCCCGGCCGCCAGATGGAACGGCTCCAGCTCCAGGCAATCATCCCGGCGGGGATTGTAATCCTCCGACGCCTTGGCAAGCGTTAGCACTTCCGGTGAAAAACGCCCCGGCAGGCCGCCGGTGCCAGCCATCAAGATGCCGGCAACGAGGGCAACGAAGATCGTCACCGCCGCACCATTGAAGATCGCCCGGCTGTCGGAGAAGTAGCGCTGCGTCGCACCGCCGGAGGCTGCCGCTTGCAGGCCCAACATGGCCATGGTGGAGGGCGCTGCGGGTTTGCCGTGCGTGCTCGGCGTCTTTGGACCCGCCTGACCCTTGCGGAAGGGCTGTTCGATATAGGCCCACGACAGGTGGGCCATCACGATCGAAACCGCGATCAGCACAATGCCGTCGGCGATGCCCAGGTCGATGAACTTCGTCTCTGCCGCCAGGACAAAGATCGGCCAGTGCCACAGATAGAGCGAGTAGGAGATCAGCCCGATCCAAATCATGAAAGGCAGCGAGAGGAACCGCTCAACCATGGTCGGCTCGGTGCTCATGCCGTCATCGCGACGCGCCTGGCCGTGACCCGCATAGATGATGAGCGTGGCGCCCAGCACCGACGGCAAGGCAGACCAACCCGGGAAGGGAACGCTTGAATCAAGCAGCGTGACGGAGCCGATGATGAGCAGCAGACCCAGCGCCGAGACTGCCTCACGCACCCGGGCCGATTGGATGACGGGAAACGCATTCATGGCGACGAGCGCGCCCGCCAGCAGCTCCCACGCGCGGGTGTGGGGCCAATAAAAGGCGAGGTCGCGGTCCTGCATGACCGTCCACTGGGCGATTGAAAACGAGATGAGTGTCAGTCCGGCAATGAAGCCGACGGCGAGGCCCATGTTGGGCTGCGGCTCCCCACCCGCGGCTCCGGCGGCTCCTGCAGCCCCAGCACCGCCGCCGATGCGCCGCGCATTGAGAGACAGCGCGCCGATGAGAATGAGCGGAAAAACAATGTAGAACTGCTCTTCAACGGCCAGCGACCAGGTGTGCAGCAGCGGCTGGCTCTCGGCGCTGGATGCGAAATAGCCCGTCTCAGACCAGAACCAGATGTTGGAGACAAAGCCCGTGGTGGCGAGGACGCTGGCGCCAAGCCGCTCCAGGTCTGGTGGCAGAAGCAGGGCCATACCCGCCAGCACCGTGAAGATGAGCACGGCGAACAGCGCCGGAAAAATCCTGCGGATGCGCCTTTCATAGAAGGTCCAGAGGCTGAACCGACCCCTGGCGTGGTCCTTCACCAGAATGCCGGTGATCAGATAGCCCGAGATGACGAAGAAGACGTCGACGCCTGTGAAGCCACCCGGCATCCCCGGCAGGCCTGCATGGTAGAGCACCACAGCCAGAACGGCCACGGCACGCATGCCATCCACATCCTTACGGTAGGTCATCGCTGGAGGCTCCCTGGGCAAACATGGCCGACGCATCGCCTTATCGACGCGCGATCACGACGAGGTCGTCTTCGCACCTGCACAATATGCACGGCCACGCAGGGATTGGACCAATTCACGCAATCGTTAGGACGGTGTGGCGTCAATATTGGCGCAGGCCTGCACCGTCGCGGCCCTACGGCGCCGGCGTCAGGGGTGTGTTGAACACGACCTCCATCAGCAGAGCGCCGGGCGCCAGCATCGCGGCCGCCCAGATGCCCGACGAAACGGCACTCGCCGCGCCGAATGTGTGGAGAGGCATGCGCGTTGAGCCGGCCAGCGTGCTGACCACGGAGCGGCTGGGCCCGGCAAACTTTGCCAGAAGAACGCTCAGCGTGCCCCACCGCCCGAAAAACAGCTCCGCCCGGTTCCAAAGCCCTGGAAAGCGCTGCACAGGCCAGGATCGACGCAAGGAGGGCCCCGCAAACGCCCCCATGGCATAGGCCATCACATCGCCCAGGATGGCACCGAGCGTGGCGGCCACCCAGATCGTGGACAGCTCAAGCCCGCTGGAGCCGATCAGTGCGCCGGCCGCCAGAAAGATGATCGAACTGGGCACGAGCAGTGACAGCCCAATGATGGACTCAGCACCGGCCACGAACAGAACAACGGCGATGAAGACGGCCTCATTGTCCTGAGCCGCCATCACCAGTTCCTGCCAGAATGCCTCGATCCCTGTCATGTCGGCTCCACCGGCGGTCGTACCCTTACAGGTGGTAGCCGACGCGCATTAAGGTTCGATCACACTGAGCCGATCAAAAGGGGCTGATCAGACGACCCCCGTCACAAGACACCCGTCACAATGCACTCGTCCCGATCACAACGGCCGGCGCGGGCTCATCTGCATCCTCATGCCATCGCGCGGATGCAGCGTGACGCGCGATACGGGCTCTGGGCGATGCGCGCCGCACGGCGTGAACACGCCTGCGCGCAACAGTTCCACCAGCGCGCTCTTGGCCTCCAGCATGGCAAACGCAGCGCCCAGACAGATGCGCGGCCCCGCCCCAAACGGAAGAAACTGATACCGCGAGATGGCGTCGGCGGCGTCGCCCATGAAGCGGGCCGGCTGAAAGCGTTCCGGATCGTCCCACAGGCCCTTGTGGCGGTGAATGACAAACACCGGAATGACAACGACGCTGCCTTCATTGAGCCGGCGGCCGTGCAGTTCCAACGGTTTGATGACCTGGCGCATCATTGCCGGAGCCGGTGGGAAGAGCCGCATGCTTTCCTTCAGCACGGCCTCGGTCAACGGCAACTTTTCCAGCATCTCAGCGCTCAGCGGCGCGTCACCGCACTGTGCGGCGATCTCCTGCACAACGGCGTCCTGCCAGGCCGGCGCATGCGACAGGATGTGCAGCGTCCAGGTGAGCAGCTTGGCCGTGGTCTCGTGGCCCGCGGCGATCAGCGTGAGCAGGTTGTCGATCAGGAGTTCACGGTCGATCAGATCATCGGTGTCCGGATTGCGGGCCGTCAACAGGCACGTCAGCAGGTCGCCACGGGCCTCAGCCTTGCTGGCGGCATCGGGAGAGGCTGCAATGGCCGAACGCTCACGGTCGATCAGATCCCCAATGCACGCGCGCTGCGCTGCGGCTTCGCGGTTGAGCCGCAGCGTGGTGGGGTGCGGCGCCCACTTGGGGTACCCGAGCAGTGCGGCTGCCACCTCCCAATTCAGGGATTTGATGTAGCGCGCCTGCCAGTTGGACATGCGATCCGCATCGATGGAGTGCGCGCCCGTGAGCACGGTTGAGACGAGCACGTCGTAGGTCAGATGCGACAGCGCGGCGTCCACCTCAACGGTGCGCGAGCCGGGCGATCCGTCGCCAACCCCGTCCGCTGCCAGCCACTGGCTCGCGTGATTGCGCGCCACCATGGCCATCGTCGGCACCAGGGCGTTGAGTGCGGCGGGCCGGAAAATGGGCGCGACGGCCTGGCGCTGCCACCGCCAGTGGGCACCATGCGCTGACAGCATGCCCTTGCCGAGCGTGCGCCGGAACACGCGGGCCTCAACGTCGGACTTGGAAAAGTGATCGGCGTTGGTCAGCAACACCTCGCGCACCAGCGATGGCGCGGTCACCCAGCAAAAGAGACGACTGCCGCGCTGCGTCGCATGGAAGGGTTCGGAGTACATGAACTCCGGTATGGTGCCGATGGGATTGTTCAACAGGCCAACCATGGCGCGCCAGAAGGGCAGCACCTGGTCAGGTCCGGTCGGGCGCTGGGCCTCGAAGGTCCAGCCGGTCGCTTTCGATGCAAAAAACGGAGCGTTCATGGGGAGTTGCTCTGGTTGCGCCGGCAGCCTGGCCTATCCAATGGCCCGCGCCGGCATGGTCCGATGAAGGTAGGCCCAGTTGCAGACTTCAGGCTCAACGCCTTGCGCGCCCCCTTCCCCGGGGGGGACACACACACGCAGCGGCTTCCACCTCCTCAGGGCTTCAGCCACCACATTTAAGTTGCACGCGAAATGCGGCAGACCAGCGATGCGCAGCGGCGTGCGTCGGTCATTTTCCTTGAATTCGGCCCGCCTGTTGCATTGCCCGTGCAATGCGTCGCGACGACTGCAAGACAGGGCGGAAAGACAAGGCGTCAAGACAAGGCGGCAACCGCGCCGCGCAGCCGCCATGCTTTCGTAACGCTGCACAGGCAAGAAACCGTCGCGGCGAGCCTCGGTGCCGTGCCGGCGTGGCACCCATCGACCGCCACGCGCTCGCTTTCATTCAACACCTGGTCGCGGCGCTGTTGCCATCCGGGCACTTCCGCACGGTTGACCTCCGTTCGTTTGCCGCGAGGCCGCACCACATGTTGACGCCGTTCCACGCACACCGGGCCGCCAAGAGGGCTGTCGTTGCCATCGCCTCGGCCGCGGGAGTGGCGGTCCTGGCAGGCGGCACGCTGGCCGATCTGCACCGGTACTTCGACATTCTGGCGCACTTCAGGGTTCAGGCGGCAATCGGCACGGCCGCCATGCTGTTGGCGCTATTTTGGCCCGCCCGTGCGCTCCTGATCGGGACACTTGGCGTTCTCGCCGCGGTTCTGGTGCCTGTCGCTTTGGCCGCGTCGTACCTGGCCGCCGGCACCCCAGCAAACGCGCTGTCAGCAGGAGCGTTCCTCAAACCGGCCTATGCCAACCGAGCGAGCGGCGACGGAGTGGCCGGCGACGCGGTTGGGCGTTTTCGCCTGATCACCTTCAACACGCTCAACAAAAACAATGATCTGGATGCGATCGCCAACCTGCTCACCCGCCATCGACCGGACGCGGTGGTGCTGCAGGAGCTGAGCCCACGCAAGTATGCAAGGCTGCGGGCGGCGCTCGGCGATGGCTGGCAGGGCGTGCATTGCGACGACAGCTATTACTGCCACGTTGCGCTGCTCACGCCCCATGCGATCCGGTCTCACGCTGTTCTGGGCCGCGGGCCTGGTGCCGAAGGCCCGCCGCAGGTGCGCGCGCGCATTGCCTTCGGCCGCCTGCAGGTCACTGTGATCGGCGTCCACATCATGCGCCCGATCTCAAGCGCACGTCGCCATCTGCTTGAGTTGCAACGCCTGGCCTTGCAGGTGCGTGGGATCGATCGCGCTGGTGTTGGGATGCGCGCGGGACCGCCCATGATCGTGGCTGGCGATTTCAACGCGACTGTTTTTTCAAAAGGGCTGCAGCGCTTCGCCGTCAACAGCGGCCTGCGTCACATGGGGCCCATGATCCCGAGTTGGCCGGTCCGGCCCTTCTGGGCGCCCCAGATTGCCATCGACCATGTGTATGCGTCGCCCGGCGTTCAGGTTTCAGCCGTCGCCGCGCTGCCCAACGCCGGATCAGACCATTTGCCGATCCTGGCCGATCTGGACCTTGCGGCCTCACGCTGAGCGGACGGTCGGCGAGCGTCAGCAACGATCAACGACCGCGCTTTTGCTCCGAGAAGCGTGCGATGGCCAAGGCCGCCAGCACCCGATCAATCTGCCGTGAGCGCGCGTCGGCCAGTGGCGCCTCGCCACCGTTCGCGGTCAGGCTTGCCGTCGCCGGCGCACCGGCTGCAAAGGCGTCCTGCATGATGTCCGGTTGCCCGGCGCTGCAGCCGCCGGTCGCAACCGCGCTGAGTGTGGAAAAGCCGAATGCTACGCAGCAACTGATCCGCATGGGCCCCGCCGTTGTGAGCGCTCGGTGGCCCAACCGGCCACCGCATCAGCGCATTCATCTAGACAGTAACCCATTAATGACGGGGCCTCGCGGCGGCAAAGCTGTTTGGCACGTGAACGGTGAACATTGCGCCCGCGTGACTGGCCGGCAACAAGCCGACCCGACGGGCGTGGCGCGCTGCGCAGCGATCAGCAGTCCGAAAAGAGCGTTATGATGCAGGTTGCGGCGCCCTTTGCCGCATCGCCGATCGCTTCGCCGGTGTCTTCCAAGGCCTCGCCGACGCCTTTTGTTGTCTCCCGGATGCTGTCACCCACCTGTTCGGCGTTGCGTTTGACGACCGTTCCCGCCGTGCGCGTGGCCTCATCGACGTTGGAGCCGACCTTCTCGACTGTTTCCAACGTCTGCTTGCCGGCCTTGCGCGTGAGATCCAGGAGGTGGCGGGGCTTACCATCACCGTCCCGGTTGCGCTTTGCGGCGCCCTCACGATCGGGGATTTTCGGCAATTTTGGGTAGGCATCGCGTGGGCCTGTTGCGCCGCGCTCGCCTGCTTGTTCGCGCTGATCGATGCCGGCCACATCGCGCGATGGGTACGGGGGCAGACCGTTGCCAGTGTCTGCGGGCGCTGACGTGTCCGGCGTTGCGGAATGGCGGAGCTGCCGCACGCGACCATCCGCATCAACGATAAGAGGCGCCGGCCCTTCGGCATTGCGGCTGACCGCATCAACGTCCCCCGCCGCCCCGGCATCAGCACTTGGCGGGTTGGGCGAGAGCACAATGGGCCCCGGCCCAAGATCTCCAGCGCGCACAATGTAGAGATCGCCCTGGCAGCCCGCCGCCTCACGGTTGCGCACTCGGCACCGGTCGTGACCACCAACACTGGCGATCTCAGCAATGCAGGCGAGCGGATTGGCGCGCTTGCCGTCGATGGTCTCGCAACGATAGCGGCGCTCGGGTTGGTCGCACACAACGCACACAACAGCGGTGGCCGGCGGTATCGCGCCCGATTGTGCTGTCGCGTGCGACGCCAGGACCGCTGATGCACCCGCTGCGATCACCATCAGGGCTGTCAGCTTCGCGGCCTCCCGGATGAATAGCGCCCGCACGCCCGCTGGACGACGAGCGGCGTGCCGATTGCGGCAAGAAAACGCCTCGAACGGCCTATGCATGTCCGATCTCCCTATCGAAACAGCAGATCATGCGCTCATATAGCAAGTATTCGCCGGCAAATGTGTGATGGCGCGGGGCGCCGCCGGCCGATGGTAACGAGCCGATGGTACGGGAAGGGCGCAACGCTTGCACCACGCGGTCCGGAGGCTAGGGCCGCGCGGCTGTGCCGCTGCGCTGCCCGGTGGGCGCGCCGCGCGCGCTCAACCCGCCGCGGCGCTCGATATCGCATCTTGGTTGCGGCAACCATCGACGCAACGGCGGCGTTCCCCAGCCGTTATCGACGGTATGTTCGCCTGACGACAAGACACATCCGAACGGAAAGGCCAATGATTTATGGGCTGGTCGCTCAATCTCGGCACCTACGCCGGCACCGCGGTGCGCATCCACTTCACGTTTTTTCTGCTGCTCGCCTGGATCGGCTTCTCCAACGCGCAGACAGGCGGGGTGCCCGGCGCCATTGATGGCATGGTGTTCGTCTCGCTCGTCTTCGCTTGCGTGCTGCTGCACGAGTTTGGCCACGCGCTCGCTGCCCGGCGCTACGGCATCAAGACGCCCGACATCACGCTGCTGCCCATCGGCGGCATCGCCCGCCTGGAGCGCATGCCGGAGGACCCCGGGCGCGAAGTGATTGTGGCGCTGGCCGGCCCGGCGGTGAACGTGGTGCTCGCGCTGGTTTTCATCGTTTTGCTGGGCGGCAATTTCAGCATCACGAGCGTTGAGGGCTTCCTGCAGACACAGGAAAGCATGCTCGGTCGCCTCGCGTTCGTGAACATCGTGCTGGTGGTCTTTAATCTCATTCCCGCGTTTCCGATGGACGGCGGACGGGTGCTGCGCGCGGTGTTGTCGCTGCAGTTCGGGCGCATCAAGGCGACGCAATACGCAGCCTATGCCGGCCAGGCGCTGGCGCTCGGTTTCGGTGTCCTGGCCCTGATGGGTGGCAGCCCGATCCTCATTCTGATCGCGGTGTTCATCTTTTTTGCTGCAAACGCAGAAAGCCAGCAGGTGCGCATGAGCGCGGCCACCAGCGGCCGGCGTGCCTACCATGCGGTCATCACCCGGTTTGAAAGCCTCGCGCCGCACAATACCGCGCGTGATGCGGGCAACATGTTGCTGACAACAACGCAGCAGGAGTTCCCCGTCCTTGATGCCGAGCGCACGGTGCTGGGCTTCGTGACGCGCGCGGGGCTCATCAAGGCCTTGCGAGAGCAGGGGCCGGACACAAGCGTGATCCAGTTCATGGAACGCGAGGTCGAAACGATCTCAGCGCACGCGGCATTGGAATCAGCCATTGACGCGCTGCGGTCCTCGCCCGCACGCTGCGTGGCGGTGAAAGACGATGACGGGCGCTTTGTCGGCTACATCAGCGCAGAGAACCTGACCGAGCTCTTTATGCTGGCAGACGCACGCGGCGGGCGCTGGCGACCGCGCCACGCCGCTTGAGGGACCGGGTGCGACACAGCGAGTTTATGAAGCGGCATAGCCAATTTCGCACACTTACTATGCAAAAGAGTGCGATGCGGTATTGTTGGGCAACGACTGGCGGGCACATCCAGCGTCGACCGCAGCCGTGGCGGGTGGCACCGGCACCTCGCGTCGGTCCTGCGGCCGGCAAGTCGAGCCTTGGTACACATCTGTGACCAGACCGACCTGACAAAAGGAGCCTCCTTGATGGCAGAACTCGCGGCATTCCGGGACCCGTCCGAGCCGGCCTTGCTGCACGGCTACGACCCGGGGGGCTCGTTCTGCGAACTGATGGGGGATGGGGCAGCCGAGCGCCCGCGGCTGCTGCAGTTCTGGCAGCGCCTTGAGCAACTTCGATTGCCGGATCTGGCCCAACGCGCAGCCGACGCGCTGACCGAGCTGCGTGATCGTGGCGTGACGTTCACGGTGTACACCGAGAAGGACGCCATCGACCGGACGTTGCCGTTCGACGTGATTCCCCGCGTGCTCACAGCCTCAGAATGGGCGCACATTGAGGCCGGCGTGCGCCAGCGCGTGACGGCCATCAATCTGTTTCTGTGGGACATCTACCACGAGGCGCGCATCCTGAAGGACGGGGTGGTGCCCGCCGACCTCATATACGGCAACGCCAATTATCTGCCGGCGATGCGCGATGTGGACATTCCGCTGGGCGCGTACGTCCACATCGCGGGTGTCGACCTTGTCCGCGGTGGCGATGGCACATTTTTCGTTCTGGAGGACAACGCGCGCACGCCATCGGGCGTCAGCTACGTCGTGGAAAACCGCCACCTGATGCAGCGTGCATTTCCCGATCTCCTGCAGGGCTTCAACGTTCGAGACGTCTCCGCGTATGGGCAGATGCTGCGCGAAAAGCTGAGCGAGACGGCGCCGGCGGGCGCTGGCGACGATCCGCAGGTCGCGCTGCTCTCCCCCGGCATTTTCAACTCCGCCTACTACGAGCACATCTTTCTGGCCCGTGAGATGGGCGTGCCACTGATTGAGGGGCGCGACCTCGTCGTGATCGACGACCGGGTTTTTGCCCGCACGGTCGCCGGGCTGCAGCGCGTGGATGTGATCTACCGCAGGATCGACGACGCATTCCTCGACCCGGAGGCATTCCGGGCCGACAGCATGCTGGGCGTGCCGGGCTTGATGCGGTGTCTGCGCGCGGGCACCGTGACGATCGCCAATGCACCTGGAACAGGCGTCGCAGACGACAAGGCCGTTTACGCGTACCTGCCACGGATCATCTCGTATTATCTCGGCGAGGACGCGATCCTGCCGAACGTCGAGACCCACATCTGCCGGGAAAAAGCCCAACTGGATTACACCCTGGCGCACCTCGATCAACTGGTTGTCAAACCGGTTGGGGAATCGGGTGGATACGGCATTGTTATTGGCCCCAAGGCGTCTGCCAAGGAGATCGAGGACTGCCGCGCGGCGGTTCTGGCGCGGCCTGAAAACTACATCGCACAGCCCATGGTGAACCTGTCGGTCTGCCCGACGCTTGCCGATGGCACCATCGGCCCACGCCACGTGGATCTTCGCCCGTTTGCCGTGACCGGCGAGGACACCTGGGTTTTGCCTGGCGGACTGACGCGGGTGGCCATGCGCAAAGGGTCGATTGTGGTGAACTCGTCGCAGGGCGGCGGCACCAAGGACACCTGGGTGCTGGAGGGCGACGAAACGCCGGCCGACGTGATCGATACCGTTGTGCGTCGGGCCGAGCCAGCGCTGGCAGCCGGCGGCCCCAGCATCGTACCGCCGGGCGGATCGGCACACGACGCGCAGCACACGGCGCAGGACACTTGAGCGATGCATCTCCTGTCGCGCCACGCGGACTGCTATTTCTGGCTCGGCCGCTATATCGAGCGCGCCGCGAGCCTCAGCCGCATTCTGCAGGTCCAGACCGCCTTTGACCGCGGCCAGGTCGATGGGGCGGGGTGGTCGTGGATCCTCACACTCTACGATGAGATGCAGACGTTCAATGCGCGCGGGCTGCCGGGCGGCGCGACGCCGACAAACGTCATCCAGTATTGCGCCGTTGACCGTGACCACTCAGGCTCGATCGCCTCATCGATTGCCGCGGCCCGCTACAATGCCCGGACCCTGAGGGCGCTCATCTCCACTGATTTCTGGATGCAGATCAGTCGCCTCCACGCCCGGGTGGACGCCATGGGGCCGGTCGACATCGCTGAAAACCGACTGGCGCAGACGTGCCAGAGCATCCAGACGGACTGTTACGCGCTGCTCGGCATTGCGGAATCGACCTTCTACCGCGACGCGGGATGGCGCTTCTTCCGGCTCGGCCTCAACATCGAGAGCGCCGATCAGATGAGCAGGCTTCTGGATGTGCGATTTGCCCAGATGAAGACGGGCACCGCGGACCGGGGCACATTGCTGGGCGACTTCCCCTTCTGGACCATGTTGCTGCGTTCCTGCGGTGGCCACCATGCCTACCGCCGCCTGATCCCGGGCCCGCTCCACCCGGAGAAAATCGCACGGTTTTTGATCTTCGATCAGGCGTTTGCGCGATCCATCTCCCACGGTGTGCACGCAATAGACCAGAGCGCGACCGAGTTGCGCACCGTATGCCAGACGCCGACCCCGGCAGCGCTGTTGGAACGGATCAGCGATACGTCGGACCTGCTGCATACGGCCAGTCAAGACAGGGCGCTGACGAGCCGGCTTCACGTGTTCAACGACCGCGTCCAGCGCCATCTCGCAGGCGTCGCCGGTGCGCTGCACACCGCCTATTTCGACACGGCGCCGACGGCCCGTGCCACCCCGTCACCAGCAA